>NZ_JBGQOJ010000013.1:0-100746 GCF_052119585.1 Pseudogemmobacter sp. W21_MBD1_M6
CGATGCACCCAGAACGGCGACAAACACCTGTGCCGTGCGCACCTCCCCGGTCTGGGGGTCAATCACATCGATCGTATGGCCGGCGTAATCGACGAACAGTCGTTCACCTGCAGGATGACGCTGTCGCATCACCGGCGACAGCTTACCTTCCCAGCGCGTGTACAGCTCGCAAAACCGCGAATAGCCATATCCATCAGGATGGCCAGAACGATATTCTTCCCACAGGAGCATCAACGTCACGCCCTTGCGGCGCAACTCACGGTGAATATGTGCCCAGTCAGGCTCGGTCGCACGGTTCGCAATATCACGCGCCGTGCGTGGATAAATCAGGCGCTCAAGGTCCGTATCGGACATATCTAGCGGTAGCGGCCAACTCAGATCAACCGCGGCAGCCCGATCCAGATAGGCCTGAACCGTTGTCCGCCCAATCGTCAGGCTGACCCCAATTTTACGGGTCGAAAGACCCTCGGCAGACAGTCGCAAAACATCTCGTATCTTCCGCATCGGCAATCTCTTCATCGGGCTTCCTTCCAGACCAAAAAGCCAGACGGTAGCCAGTTACAGATTGCCTCGCAGCATCACATCACAGGGTGGCCGGATACTCCGGAATCAGTGGCCGGATAAAATCGGAATGGGTGGCCGGATACTTTCGGAATCGCTGGCCGGATCGCTCCGGAATACGCAGCTCTGCCAGAAGTCGCAAAGTGTCATCCGTGCCGTCAATCGAGTCATTCTGGTAGACGACAATATCGTCAAACCCAGCAAGCAGATGATGCGACACCCATTCAAGGATGTTCGGCCCTTCGTTCTTCACTGTCGCAACAAGCAGGGTCCGTCCAATGGCAGGCTTTTTCATTCTCTCAACACCGACTTGTTGCGTTTTTCGATCGTCAGGACAAAACATCAGAAACGGCAGCCCCGTTCAATGACAGAAACGACCGGGAGATATCCAGATATTCATAGTATCAGTCTGTTCAGAAAAACATCGGAAACGAAGCGAAGATACTGCAAAAGCGCAACGGCCTTTGTGATCGACGGAGATGCCTTAAATCAAAAACAGCCCGACAATCGCCGGGCCGCTCTTCTAATTCTGCATGGGTTGCACCGCTGGGCTAGCCCAACATGTCCTTGACCATCGGCCCGACTTTTCCAAAATCCATCTGGCCGGTGTATTTGGCTTTCAACGCGCCGATCACCTTGCCCATGTCACGGATCGACGTCGCATCAGATTCGGAGATTGCCGCTTTGATCGCTGCGGCGGTTTCGGCCTCGCTCAGCTGCTTGGGCAGATACTCTTCGATCACCACGATCTCGGCGCGTTCCTTCTCGGCCAGTTCAAGCCGCCCACCCTCTTCGTAGGCGCGGGCGCTCTCGTGGCGCTGCTTGACCATTTTCCCAAGGATCGCAAGCACTTCGGCATCGGTAACCTCTGCCCCTTCGCCCTCGCCACGCATGGCGATTTCCTTGTCCTTGATCGCAGCATTGATCAGGCGCAGTGTTGACAGGCGGGCGGCCTCTTTGTTCTTCATCGCGTCTTTAAGGGCCAACGAGACCCGTGTTCGCATATCCATAGAGAATGCTATCCCCGGCAATTTTCCAAGACCTCACAATATCGCGACGCGACTTTGCTTACAACAGGATAGATTTCAGCTAAGTCATTGATAAATATCAATAACGTAAATTACCCCTTCCCTCTTGACCCTGACTGTCCCTGACCCTAGTTTGCCGAGAATTTTGAGACGAGGAGTCGTTGTCCATGTCCACCATCCTTGCAGATGCAACCGCCAAACCGACCGCCTGTCTGGCATTGGCGGATGGTACGATATTCTATGGCAAAGGGTTTGGCGCCGTGGGCGAAACGGTGGCAGAGCTTTGCTTCAACACCGCCATGACCGGTTATCAGGAGATCATGACAGATCCCAGCTATGCCGGTCAGGTCGTGACCTTCACCTTTCCCCATATCGGCAACACCGGCGTGAATGCCGACGATGACGAAACCGCAGACCCCGTCGCCGCCGGCATGGTGGTCAAATGGGACCCGACCGAGGCGTCCAACTGGCGCGCCACAGAGCAGCTGACAGCCTGGCTGCAACGGCGCGGCCGGATCGGCATCGGCGGTCTTGATACCCGTCGCCTGACCCGCGCGATCCGCCAGCAAGGGTCGCCGCATGTGGCACTGTCCCACGATCCCGACGGCAACTTCGACATCGAGGCGCTGGTTAAAAAGGCGCGGGCATGGTCCGGCCTTCTGGGGCTTGATCTGGCCAAGGATGTGACCTGTGCGCAATCTTACCAGTGGGATGAAATGCTTTGGGCCTGGCCAGACGGGTATACCAAGCGCCCGACCAAGGGTCACAAGGTCGTCGCGATCGACTTTGGCGCAAAGCGCAACATCCTGCGCTGCCTGGCCTCGGCCGGTTGCGATGTCACGGTCCTGCCCGCCACCGCCACCGCAGACGAGGTGCTGGCACTAAACCCTGCGGGCGTATTCCTGTCGAACGGTCCCGGCGATCCGGCAGCCACCGGCGTCTATGCCGTTCCGATGATCCAGGGCGTGCTGGAGCGGTCCGCAGTTCCCGTGTTCGGCATTTGCCTTGGCCACCAGATGCTGGCACTGGCGCTGGGTGCAAAGACCGTCAAGATGAACCACGGTCACCATGGCGCGAACCATCCCGTCAAGGATCTGGAAACCGGCAAGGTCGAGATTACGTCGATGAACCACGGCTTTACCGTGGACAGCCAGACGCTTCCGGCCGGTGTGAAGGAAACGCATGTGTCCCTGTTCGACGGGTCGAACTGCGGTATTCGCATGGCCGACCGTCCGGTATTTTCGGTGCAATATCACCCCGAGGCAAGCCCGGGCCCGCAGGACAGCTACTATCTGTTCGAGCGGTTTGTCGCAGCGATCGAAAAAACAGCCTGATTTCAAGCGGCTTTAACGCGTTGTTAATCTAAAGCGGTGAAGTCTGAGGCCTAGTGCCTTTGGACTTTGCCCATGACACCGCATATTCGTGTTCATACCGACCCGGCCCCGATCCGCCCCACAAAACCGCGCGGAACCGGGCGTGTGCCCTTGGGGCAGCTTCTGTTGGACAGCGGCGCGCTGGCCCCCGGCGACCTGTTGCAGGCCCTTGCGATGCGCGCCCGTCAGGACGCACGGCTGGGCGACATCCTGCTGACACATGGCATGGTCACGGAACACGCGCTTTTCGCGGCATTGTCACAGCAATGGTCGGCGCAGGTTGTCGATCTGGCGGCAGGTCCGGCTGACCCGCGACTGATAGATCAGGTCGGGCCGGAATGGTGCATCCGCCACGGGGCCATTCCATGGCGCAAACTGGGTGGCATCACCATCTTTGCCACCGCCCGCCCGGAACAGTTCATGGCCCTGACACAGGATCTTCCGCTGTCACTGCGCCCTGCACTGATGGGGTTGGCCCCCGACCGCGAGATCCAGAACGCGCTTTTGCACTCGCGCCAATCCGCCCTTGTGCGCAAGGCGGAAACCCGTGTGCGGCCAGAGGATAGCTGCCGCAGCTGGCATGTTCCGGTGCTGCGGCGATGGGTTCTGTCGGTCCTGATTGCGGTTCTGGCACTGGCAATCGCGGCACCTATGACGCTGTTCAGCCTGCTGTTCGGCTGGGCGGTTCTGACCCTTGTCTTGAGTTCCGCGCTGAAGGCCGCTGCCGCCGTGATCCATTTGCGACAGCCCCCGCCGATTGTCGGCCCCGACGCCCCCATGATCGCGCGACTGCCAACCGTTTCGATCATGGTGCCGCTGTTCAAGGAAACCAACATCGCGGGGCGGTTGGTCAAGCGGTTGCAAAAGCTGAATTATCCGCGTGAAATTCTGGATATCTGTCTGGTGACCGAAGCCGACGACACCCAAACCCGCGAGACATTGGCCCGCACCCATCTGCCGCCCTGGATACGAACTATCGCCGTGCCGCGCGGCACGCTGAAAACCAAGCCCCGCGCGCTGAACTACGCCTTGGATTTTTGCCGGGGGTCGATCATCGGGGTCTACGACGCCGAAGATGCCCCCGATCCGGAACAGATTCACAAGGTCGTGCGCCGCTTTCATCAACGCGGGCCGGATGTAGCCTGCCTGCAAGGGGTGCTTGATTTTTACAATGTCCGCACCAACTGGCTGTCGCGGTGCTTTGCCATCGAATACGCATCATGGTTCCGTATCGTATTGCCAGGCCTGCAAAAAATGGGCTTTGCCATTCCCCTTGGCGGCACCACCCTGTTCTTTCGCCGCGACGCGCTGGAACGGTTGGGCGGCTGGGACGCACATAATGTCACCGAGGATGCAGATCTGGGTATCCGCCTGGCGCGCTACGGCTACCGCGCGGAACTGATCGACACCGTGACAGAGGAAGAGGCGAACTGTCGTGCCTGGCCCTGGGTCAAGCAACGATCCCGCTGGTTGAAGGGATACGGCATGACCTGGGGCGTCCACATGCGAAGTCCGCGCCGACTGCTGGCCGATCTGGGCTGGTGGAAATTCATCGGAGTGCAGCTGCTGTTTCTGGCTACGCTATCGCAATTTGTCCTCGCGCCGCTCCTCTGGAGCTTCTGGTTGATCCCGCTGGGCCTGCCGCACCCGTTTTCGGGCGGGGAAACACATGGGCTATTGATGGCGCTGGGGCTGCTGTTCTTTTGCACCGAATGCGTGAACATCGCCGTCGGGATACTTGCCGTGCGCGAAACGAAACACCGGCATCTATACCCGTGGATCCCGCTGCTATACGTCTATTTCCATATGGGCGCGCTGGCCTCTTACAAGGGCATATACGAACTGGTGACAAAGCCTTTTTACTGGGACAAAACCACCCACGGGCTGCACGACCAGCCCGTGACCGCCCCGCCTACGGCTCCTCTGACGTCCCTGCGTCAAGCTTGAGCCGGGTCTCAAATGCCTTGGAAATATGGCGTTTCAACGCCTGATAGGCCGCGTCGCCGTCTCGGTTTTCAATCGCGGTGACGATGGCATCATGCTCTGACACAGTCATCTCGCCACGCCCTGCCGCCGCAATGGACGTACTGGCAAGCAAGGCCATGGACCGATACACAAGGTCCAGCTGCTGCACCAGATAGCGGTTGTGCGAGGCCAGATGGATCTGCTTGTGGAACCGCCGGTTCGCCCGCGACAAAGCGCCTGGATTTTTCTCCAACGCGCGGTCTTCCTCGACCATGTTGCGCAGAACACGCACCTCTTCTTCGGCCGCGTGACGGGCGGCAAGGCGGGCGGCAAGGCCCTCCAGCTCTGCCCGCACGACGTAAAGCTCTGCCAGTTGGTTATGATCCAGCGAGGCGACAATCAGGCTGCGCCCGTCACGGGTCAGCAGGGATTGCGTCTCAAGTCGCTGCAATGCCTCGCGAATCGGGGTGCGTGAGACGCCGAACCGCTCTGCCAGTTCTGATTCCACCAACCGGTCACCGGGGCGATAGATGCCCGTGTCGATCGCATCAAGGATCAGCGCGTAGGCGTCCTTTTGCACTGTTTTCAGGTCTTTCATTTCATTCCTCGTCATCGTCGCGCGACCCTACAGTGCCGCGGGTGCCCGGATCAAGCATTCCCGCGTTGAACCCCGCCACATTCAGGGCTAGCCTGCGCCCATGGTAGCACAACATTTCGATCATGTGTCCGCTTGGGTCTTTGATCTGGACAACACATTATACCCGCCCTCGGCCCGCCTGTTCGACCTGATCGAGGTGCGGATGACGGCCTACGTCATGGATGCCCTTGGCGTCGACAAAGGCACGGCCAACCGGCTGCGGTCCGAATACTGGCGCGACTACGGCACGACATTGGCGGGGTTGATGGATGTCCATGGCGTCGACCCTGCGCCTTACCTGACCGACGTGCATGACATCCCGATGGACGCGCTGATGCCCGACGCCACCCTGGCCGCGCGCATCCGCGCCCTGCCGGGCCGCAAGATCGTCTATACCAACGGCTCTGCGCCCTATGCCGAACGGGTGATCGCCGCGCGCGGGCTGTCGGGCCTGTTCGATGCGGTCTACGGGGTGGAACACGCGGGGTTTCGCCCGAAACCGGAACCGCGCGCCTTTCAGACCGTGTTCGCCGCCGATGGCATCGACACATCCCGCGCCGCCATGTTCGAGGATGATCCGCGCAACCTTGCCGCGCCCCACGCCATGGGCATGCAATGCGTCCACGTCGCCCCCGACCGGCTGGAGGCCCCGCATATCCACCATCACACCGACGATCTGACATATTTTCTGGGTCAGGTGCTGCGCTAAACCTTTCCCAAGGCCCGTCTTCGTCCTACATCTAAGCGATGGAAAAACATCACGTCGATATCTTGATTTCAGGCGGCGGCGTCGCGGGCCTGACAGCGGCTTGTGCCTTTGGCACGGCAGGGTTCTCTGTGCTTTGCGTCGATCCCGCCCCCCCCGTGACAGAGCGCGATGCGCCCGGCTCCGACCTGCGCACCACGGCCTTTTTGCAACCTGCCCGCATCTTTCTGGAACAGGCCGGGCTGTGGGGCAGGCTCGCACCCCACGCAAGCGACTTGCAGATCATGCGGATCGTGGATGCGGGCGGCGACCGGCCAGAACCCCGCGCGGTCAAGGATTTCGACGCCGCCGATATTTCCGACCTGCCCTTTGGCTGGAACCTGCCCAACTGGCTGCTGCGGCGCGAAATGCTGGGGCGCATCGCAGAACTGCCGAACGTAGAATTCCGCGCAGGCGTGGGCACCACCCTCGTGCTGACCCGCCAGACAGAGGCGCTGGTCGCCTTGTCGGACGGAACGCCGGTCGCGGCCAGGCTGCTGATCGCGGCTGACGGGCGGAACTCTCCCGTGCGGGAGGCGGTTGGAATTGACGTAAAAACAACGCGCTACGGCCAAAAGGCACTGACTTTTGCAGTCACCCACAGTGTCCCCCACGACAATGTCTCGACCGAGGTGCACCGCAGTGGTGGCCCCTTTACGCTTGTGCCATTGCCCGACCGCGACGGGCACCCCTGTTCTGCGGTGGTCTGGATGGAACGCGGGCCAGAGGCGGCGCGCCTTGCCGCCCTGTCAGACGCCGCGTTTGACGCCGAGGCATCGACGCGGTCCTGCCATTTGTTCGGGCCTTTGACGCTGGTCAGCCGCCGCACAGTCTGGCCAATCATCAGCCAGATCGCCGAACGGTTTTACGCAGAGCGCACCGCCCTTGTCGCCGAAGCCGCCCATGTCGTGCCCCCGATCGGCGCGCAGGGGCTGAACATGAGCCTCGGGGATATGCGCGTTCTGCTGGATCTCGCGCTGGCCAATCCCGCAGACCTTGGATCGCCCAAGATGCTGGAAACCTATAACCGCCGCCGCCATCCCCAGGTCCGCCTGCGGGTGACGGGCATCGACGCGCTGAACCGCGCGTCGATGGTCGAAGGACAGGTCATGCGGGATCTGCGGGCGGGTGCCCTGAACGCGCTTTATTCTGCTGCCCCCGTCCGCAAAACGCTGATGCGGGCGGGGCTGGGGGTCAAGGGGGCGACCTAACCCCTTCTTGGTTCTACAAATATCCATTTCGACCGGGATATTGCAAGACCAGCGCCGGTGTTAAAGCACCCGGTCGATCACGGCTTTCAATCGGCCAACAGCCCCGTCCACATCGTAAAGCTTGTCCAGGCCGAACAACCCCAGACGGAAGGTGCGAAACCCGTCAGGCTCGTCGCATTGCAGCGGCACGCCAGCCGCAATCTGCATGCCCTCTGCCATGAACGTCTTGCCAGTCTGGATGTCGGGATCATCGGTATAGCTGACCACGACCCCCGGCGCGCCGAACCCTTCGGCGGCAACAGATTTGATGCCTTTCTCGGCCAGCAACGCCCGCACGCGATTGCCCAGTTCCCACTGCGCGGCGCATAGTTTTTCGAACCCGTAGGCCTTTGTTTCCAGCATCGTATCGCGAAAGGCCCGCAGGGCGTCGGTGGGCATGGTGGCGTGATAGGCGTGCCCGCCGCCTTCGTAGATTTCCATGATCGACAGCCATTTTTTCAGGTCCAGCGCAAAACTGTTCGACGTGGTGCTGTCGATCTTGTCCCGCGCCAGTTTCGACATCATCACCAGCCCGGCCGAGGGCGACGCCGACCAGCCCTTTTGCGGCGCCGAAATCAGAACATCGACCCCGGTTTTTTCCATATCGACCCAGGCGCAGCCCGATGCGATGCAGTCCAGCACCATCAACGCGCCCACCTCGTGGGCGGCGGTGGCAAGGGCCGCGATATAGTCGTCGGGCAGGATCAGGCCGGCGGATGTCTCGACATGCGGCGCAAAGACCACTTCTGGCCGCGCCTCGCGGATTTTCGCCGTCACTTCGTTGATCGGGGCGGGTGCGAAGGCGGCTGTAGCGCCGTTTCCGGTCTGCCGCGCCTTGAACACCGTGGTTTCAGAGGTAAAGCCGCCAGCGTCGAATATCTGCGACCAGCGATACGAGAACCACCCGTTGCGAACCACCAATGCGTGGCGCCCGCTGGCAAACTGACGCGCGACCGCCTCCATGCCGTAGGTGCCGCCACCGGGCACGATGGCCACGGAATGGGCATGATACACCTCTTTCAGCATCCCCGAAATATCGCGCATAACCTCTTGAAAGGATTGCGACATCGAGTTCAGGGAACGGTCGGTGAAAACCACCGAATACTCCAGCAGGCCATCGGGATCGACTGTATTCAAAAGGGCGGTCATGTTCATGTCCTTTGCATTGGTGCCAAAGACCTAGCGCAGCGCCCCGCAAAGTTCAAAAGATATCGGCGGGACTTATTGCCCCAGTGGCCCCGCAAGGCGCTCTTCGCTCAGCATCACGTTCGCTTCGACGTCACCCACCCCCGGCAAGGTCATGATCCGGCGGCGCAGCACCCGCTCGAAATCCGGCAGGTCACGGGCGACGACGCGCAGGCGGTAGTCGTATAGGCCCAGCACATGCTGCACGGTCTGCACCTCGGGGATGGCGGTGACGGCGCGCTCAAAATCCTCAAGGCTGACGCGGCCCTTGGTGGCCAATTTGACCCCCAGAAACACCGTCACCCCGAACCCCAACGCCTCGGCGTCCAGCACAAGGCGTCGCCCCTTCAGGATGCCCGCCTCTTCCAGCCGCTTGATCCGCCGCCATGTGGCGGGTTGGCTAAGCCCAAACAACCGCCCGAGGGCACCCGCGCTTTGCGTGGCGTCCGTGGCCAGCGCGCGCAGGATGTCGCGGTCTGTGGCGTCAAGCGGGATCATATCGGCAGCGCCTCTGAGGTTTTGATCGTGGCGATATGCATCAGGGATTCGATATCGGCGATATGCGGCAGGGTCAGGATACGGCTGCGATACAGGGTCTGGTAATGTGCCATGTCGCGGGCCAGCACGCACAGGCGCACGTCAACGCGGCCAAGGAAGGTCTGGATCTCGTAGACTTCTGGCACCTCGCGGGCGGCGGCAAGAAAGTCGTCGAAGGCATTGCGCTGGGTCTTGTCCAGCGTGATGCGCAACGAGACATCAACGGCATACCCAAGCGCGACCCAGTCGATCACCGCCTGATGCCCCTTGATCACCCCCGATTGCGTCAGCTTTTCCAACCGGCGCCAACAGGTGGCCGTGGTCACACCTGCCCGTTCCGCAAGGTCCGTGGTGGACAGGTCCGGTGCGGCCTGCAAGTGGCGAAGGATGCGGCGGTCTGTATCGTCGAGCATGGATATTTATATAACCAAGAGTTTTACGCATGATTTTTGCAATTTAATACAGAATTAGCGAAAGATTGCAAAGTCATTCGCGAGATATTCGCTAGATTGCCCTTCAGACGAACACCCTAACATGACAAAGGAGCGCCCGATGCGCGTTTATTACGATCGTGACTGCGATATCAACCTGATCAAGGACAAGAAAGTCGCCATTCTGGGCTACGGCAGCCAGGGCCACGCCCACGCGCTGAACCTGCGCGACAGCGGCGCGAAGAACCTTGTCGTGGCGCTGCGCGAAGGATCGCCTTCGGCCAAGAAAGCCGAAGCCGAGGGCCTGAAGGTCATGGGCATCGCCGAAGCTGCCGCATGGTGCGACCTGATCATGTTCACAATGCCCGACGAATTGCAGGCAGACACCTACAAGAAATATGTGCATGACAACCTGCGCGAAGGCGCTGCGATGGCATTTGCCCACGGCCTGAACATCCACTTCGGCCTGATCGAGCCCAAGCCCGGCGTCGACATCATCATGATGGCCCCCAAGGGCCCCGGCCACACCGTACGCGGCGAATACACCAAAGGCGGCGGCGTGCCCTGCCTTGTTGCCGTTCATCAGGACGCATCGGGCAAGGCCATGGAACTGGGTCTGTCCTATTGCTCTGGCATCGGTGGTGGCCGGTCCGGCATCATCGAGACCAACTTCCGTCAGGAATGCGAAACCGACCTGTTCGGCGAGCAAGCGGTTCTGTGCGGCGGTCTGGTTGAACTGATCCGCATGGGTTTCGAGACACTGGTCGAGGCCGGCTACGAGCCGGAGATGGCATACTTCGAGTGTCTGCACGAAGTGAAACTGATCGTGGATCTGATCTATGAAGGCGGCATCGCCAACATGAACTACTCGATCTCGAACACCGCTGAATACGGCGAGTATGTTTCCGGCCCACGCATCCTGCCCTACGCAGAAACAAAGGCACGGATGAAAGAGGTTCTGACCGACATCCAGACCGGCAAGTTCGTTCGCGATTTCATGCTGGAAAATGCGGTTGGTCAGCCCTCGTTCAAGGCAACCCGCCGCCTGAACGACGAGCACCAGATCGAAAAGGTCGGTGAAAAGCTGCGCGCGATGATGCCTTGGATTTCTGCCGGTCGCATGGTCGACAAAGCCAAGAACTAAGCTACATCTGACCCGATCCTGAAAGGCACCGTTCGCGGTGCCTTTCTTTTGTTTGAAAGAGTTGTCATGACCACCCCCACCTCTCCTGGATTGATCAACTGGCTGCGCATCATCGGCGTCGCCATTATTTGGGGTGGCGCGTTCATGACGGTGTCGATCGCCCTGCGCGATCTTGGCCCCTTGAGCGTGGCTGCGGGCCGGATTGTTGTGGGGGCTGTGGCCCTGTTCGGGCTGATGAAGGTGCGTGGCGGATCCTTGCCCGCCCTGTCAGAACGCCGGATCTGGGGCTTTGCCCTTGCCATAGGGGTGTTTTCCAGCGCACTGCCCTTTGCCCTTCTCAGCTGGGGCCAGCAATACGTCGCCTCGGGTTTTGCCGGAATGACCATGGCGGTTCTGCCGATTTTCGTTTTGCCGCTAGCGCATGTTTTTGTGCCGGGCGACCGGATGACCCTGCGCAAAAGCATAGGTTTCGGCGTTGGTCTGCTGGGCACGGTTCTGCTGGTCGGGCCTGACGCGCTGCACACTGTCGGAAACGAGGTGGAATCGCTGGCGCGGATCGCCTGTTTGGGCGCCGCGTTGTCCTATGCGGTAGGGTCGATCATCACGCGGCTTTGCCCCGAGGTGAACCAACTGGCGCTGTCCACCGCAGCCCTGATGCTGGCGGCGGTGATTCTGGTGCCGCTGGCATTGATCGCGGACGGCGTGCCCCATGCGGTTCCGCCGCGGGCCCTGCTGGCGCTGCTGTATCTCGGGGTGGTGCCGACGGCGGTCGCCTTTGTGGTCAAGGTCGCGGTGATCCGGTCTGCCGGGCCGTCCTTCATGACGCTGACCAATTACATGGTGCCGGTCTGGTCGATCCTGATGGGGGCCGTGTTTCTGAACGAGACGCTGCCAACGCAACTTTTCTATGCGTTGGCATTGATCCTGACCGGCATCGCGATCAGCCAGTGGCGATCGTTGGTGCGCCTGTTCGGGCGGGCCTAAACGGCGGCCTCTATCCGCTCCACGATCCCGTTGACAACCTCGGCCAGCATCAGCTCGTCCTCGCATTCCGCCATGACCCGCACCAAAGGTTCGGTGCCCGACTTGCGGATCAACAGCCGTCCCTTGCCGATCAGCCGCTTTTCGGCATCGGCGATGCTGGCGAGAACATGCACGTCGTTCAAAGGTTCCTGCCCTGCGGCATAGCGCACGTTTTTCAACAACTGCGGGCAGCGATCGAAGGATTTGATCAGGTCGCTTGCGGGCTTGCCGGTTTCCGCCATTTCCGCAAGAAACTGCAATCCGGCGATCAGGCCATCGCCGGTCGTGGCGTAGTCGGTCATCACGATGTGCCCCGACTGTTCCCCCCCAAGGTTGAAGCCCCCCGCCCGCATCGCCTCGACCACGTAGCGGTCACCGACGCCGGTGCGATGCAGCGCGATCCCCTTGCCGTGCAAGAACCGCTCCAGCCCAAGGTTGGACATGACCGTCGCCACCAGAGTATTGCCGTTCAACCGCCCCTCGACGGCCCAGCGGGCCGCCATAAGCCCCATGATCTGGTCGCCATCGGCCACGTTTCCGTTCTGGTCCAGGATCATCACGCGGTCCGCATCACCATCAAGGCAGATGCCCACATCGGCCCCGTGGGCAACGATGGTTTCGGCCGCAAGGCGCGTGTTGGTCGATCCGCATTCGTGGTTTATGTTGGTGCCGTTCGGGGTCACGCCCACAGGGATCACATTGGCCCCGAGTTCCCACAATACCTCGGGGGCGGCCTTGTAGGCGGCACCGTTGGCGCAATCCACGACGACCCTCAGACCGGCCAGCTTTACCCCGCGCGGAAAGGTTGTCTTGGCGTATTCAACGTAGCGGCCCAACCCGTCATCGATGCGCTTTGCGCGCCCGATGTTCTGCGGCTGCACCGGCTCCAGATCTGACATGACAAGGGCTTCGATCTCTGCCTCGGCCTCGTCCGACAGCTTGAACCCGTCGGGGCCGAAGAATTTGATGCCGTTGTCCATATGCGGATTGTGGCTGGCAGAAATCATGATGCCCAGATCGGCCCGCATCGAACGGGTCAGAAACCCGACCGCAGGCGTGGGCACGGGGCCCAGCAGCAGCACATTCATGCCCGTCGATGTCAAACCCGCCGTCAGCGCGTTTTCCAGCATGTACCCGGACAGGCGCGTGTCCTTGCCGATCACCACGCGGTGGCGGTTCTGTCCATCGCTGCGAAAATAACGCCCCGCTGCGGCCCCCAGTTTCAATGCCATCTCTGCGGTCATGGGATAGCTGTTCGCCTGCCCCCGGACGCCGTCTGTGCCAAATAGCTTTCTCATATTTTCAATCCCTCGATACCAATTACAACACTTTGAACCCGAATTGCCTGTTTCGTAAGTGCAATATCATGCACCCGTAAAATCTGAACGCCCTGCATCACTGCACCAAGGGCCACGGCCACCGACCCCGCGGCGCGATCTGCGGCCGCCTCGGCACCGCTGATCACCCCGATGAACCGCTTGCGGGACGCGCCCAGAAGCACCGGACACCCAAGGGCATGAAACAGGCTGATCCCGCGCAAAAGCGCCAGATTATGGTCCGGCGTTTTTCCGAACCCGATACCGGGGTCAACAATGATCCGGTTGCGCGGAATGCCCGCGGCCGTGGCGACAGCGATGCGGTCCGCAAGAAAGTCGTACACATCCAGAAGCACATCGTCATAAACCGGTGCCGTCTGCATGGTTTTAGGGTCGCCCTGCGCATGCATCAGGCAAACCGGCGCGCCCATGCCGGCAGTCAAGGCGGCAAGGCCCGGATCATGGGTAAAGGCAGCCACATCGTTGACCAGCGAGGCCCCAGCCATCAACGCGGCGCGAGCCACGGCGGATTTACGGGTGTCGATGCTGATCGGCACCGCCTGCCCTGCCCTGATCGCGGCGATCACGGGGGCAGTGCGGGCGATTTCGACGTCATCGGGGACTGTTTCGGCACCGGGCCGAGTGCTTTCCCCGCCGATGTCCAGAATATCGGCCCCCTCTTCCACCATGGCGGCGGCGCGGGCCAGCGCGGCCTCGGGGGCGTTGAATTTTCCGCCGTCGGAAAAGCTGTCGGGGGTGACGTTCAGGATGCCCATCAGGCGCGGTGCATCCCATGTCAGCCCGGCAATCGTGGCCCGGGGGGCGCTAATCGCGTGAAGAACGGCGGGCGGAATGCAGGTCAGCGGCACAAGGCTACGCGCGCCGCCCCGCTCGATCCGTTCGGCATGGCTGAACCAGCACCAGCCACCGGCAACGGGCAAGGCCCCCTGTGGGCGGCAGGGATCGGTCTGGACGATGGGGCGGTAATAGATGCTCATGGTTCGCAGGTTTCGGGGATTGCGGCCGCCTTGGCAAGGGCTAGAGCGAAAGGTTCGCGCCCAGATCGTGCCTCTCGACCGGCAGGTCCGATGATTTCGGCGCCGTATCGCCGATGACCAGCATGCGTTGCGCCTCCATCTCTTTTGCGAACCACAGCGCCAGCGCTTTTGCCTCTCGAGGAGAGGCCGAGGGACCATCTACCGCGTCCAGCACCATCTTTGACGGCGCCCAAACGCACATCTGGCCATTCTTCATCGCCCAGTCGAGTTCGGTGCGGGTGCCGACCACGACGCAGCGGCGATCACGGGCAGCCAGAAGCCAGGCGTTCTGTTCGATCGCCAGCAGGTCGATCCGGCGCTGCACGGCGGGGGCCGCTGTTTGCGGGGCCAACGTATCGGCGGGACCGACACAGATGATAACCGGCGCGGAACCTGCGGTCAGCTGATCTATCCAGCCGGTCAGATGCTCCGAGGCAATCGCCTCGTTCGACAGGAACACCACAACCGGATGCGGCAGCATCGCCCGCGCATCGACAGAGCGCAGATTGGTTTTGCTGCGGCTGCGCACGATCTCAACCCCAAGCGAGCCCGGACCGCGGTCCAGCTTTTCGATGCGGACGAAAACGCGCAGCGCCAGAGGTTCCAGCAAGATCCGCTCTGCCACGCGCTCTGCCAGCGTTTCCAGCAGGTTCAGACGCTCTGCCGCCAGTTCTGCCGCAATCGCATCTGTGATGGCGTCATAGGACAGGATGCGGTCGACATCGTCGTCCAGCGGGGCATTCGCGGGCTGCACCTCGACGACAACATTGAAGCGGATGCGTTGGGTATGGCCGCGTTCGGCCTGAAATGCGCCGATCTCGACCTCGACCGTGTGATCGCGCAGGGAAATACGGTCGCGCGGCGTCTCTCCGGCGGTGGCTTCGGCACGTTCCGAGGGATGCGCAAAGGCAAGACGGATATCATTGGTCATCGCGCTCTCCATCGCGGGGTCATTGCGTGCAAACTATGCGGGCATGTGCAACTATACCCCGTCAGGCACGGCAGTTACACCGTCACAAACGACCTATGGCCGGATTAGTTGCTGGAAAGGCGCGTGGGCTGGCGATAAAAATAATGAACGCCGATCGAGGCCGTGCGCGGAAAGGATTTGGCCCAGCGGGGGTTGACCGCCTTTGTGTGGTAATGCGTCGCGCCATCGGTCAGCGCACGCGGCGCCCCGTCCAGCATCGCGCGGGCAATTTTGCCCAGATTGCGGTAGGCATCGGGTTCATGGATCGCCTCGGCATTGCCATCGCAGGTATAGGTGAACTGGCACTGGTATTTGCGGCCCGTTCCCTGATGGATGACGCCGCAGACACTGTTCGGGTAACTGCCCGATGACACACGGTTCAGAATAACCTCGGCCACAGCGAACTGGCCTTTGACCGTCTCGCCGCGGGCTTCGAAATACAGCGCCTCGGTCAGGCATTGCCAGTCGGCGCTGCCCGCTGCGGCAGGACGCGCGGCAAGCCATGCGGTGTTATAGGTCAGATCCGTCGCGGTGGCGGCTGTTTTCGACGCTTTGATCAAGGCTTCGGGCGGGGCTGTCAGTTTCATCAGCCGATTGTCCTTCACCGCCCTGAGCGCGACCCGTTCCGTGCCCAGCAACTGGGTCAGCCGCGTGTCCAGCACCGATGTCGGCGCCGAGGACGAGCTGAGAGTGGTTTCGGAAAACGCCATCCCGGACAAAGCCAGAAACAGCGCGACGCTCAGTGATATGATCTTGTGGAAGGACATTCCAACTCCGGTGCAGCCTCTCGACCAGAATGGTTAAAACCAATCAAGCCGTCGGCGGGCGTAACGGAAAGGACTTTAGGAGTCTACTCCAAGGTCAAATAGCGACATAAAAAAGCCAGATTTCAGGCGGTTTTCTGCCGTTTATGTGCGTTTTTGGCGTCAAAATCAGTGTAATTTAACCACCTATAACATTGTTAAATATGGATAATATTGTTTTTATCCACAGATTTCACGCGCGGGTCCAATAAAGCAGCCTGTGCTGCGGCAAGCCGCGCAACCGGAACGCGAAAAGGCGAGCATGAAACGTAGTCAAAGCCTGCATTGCGACAAAATGCGATTGATTCGGGGTTGCCACCGTGTTCACCACAAATGGAAAGCACAACGTCTTTTCGTGCCGCTTTGCCCCGTTCAGCACCGATTTGCAGCAGCTCTCCGACACCGTCGGTATCAAGCATATGGAACGGGTCTTCGGGGTAGACGCCCTGCTGGACGTAGGCGCTCATGAAGCGGCCAGCGTCGTCGCGTGACAGGCCATAGGTCATCTGCGTCAGGTCGTTCGTGCCAAAGGACAAGAACGCCGCGTGACGCGCGATGTCGCCCGCGCGAAGGGCCGCGCGGGGCGTCTCGACCATGACCCCCAGTTTATAGGTAAAGTCGGTTTTCTTTTCGATCCGCACCGCCGCCGCAACGGCGTCGATGCGGGATTTCACCAGCTCGACCTCGCGCATGGCGCTGACCAGCGGGATCATGATTTCGGGCACGATCGGCGCGCCATTCTCGCTGGCCTCGACGGTTGCCTCAAAAATGGCGCGGGCCTGCATGTCATAGATCTCGGGCACGGTGATGCCCAGGCGCACGCCCCGCATCCCCAGCATCGGGTTGAACTCTGACAGGGCCTCTATCCGGCGGGTCACGTCGGACAACGGCAGGTCCAGGGCCTCTGCCATTTCGCGCATCCCGTCGCGGCTGGACGGTAGGAATTCATGCAAGGGCGGGTCGAACAGGCGGATGCACACGGGTAATCCGCTCATGATTTCAAACAGTTCCTTGAAGTCGGCGCGCTGCATTGGCAGCAGCCGCGCAAGCGCCGCCCGGCGGTCGTCAGATGCGTCGGCAAAGATCATCTCGCGCATTACGGTCAGGCGGTCGTCCTCAAAGAACATATGCTCTGTCCGGCACAAACCGATGCCCTGCGCCGCGAAACTGCGAGCCATGCGGGCGTCGGTCGGCGTGTCGGCATTCGCCCGCACCCCGATGTCGCGCACATCGTCGGCCCAGGTCAGAAGCGTCTGGAAGGCGTCATCAAGGGCAGGCGGCAACATCTCGGCGCTGCCCGCCAGAACCTCGCCGGTGGTGCCGTCCAGGGTGATGATATCGCCTGCGGAAAACGTGCGGCCCTTTACGGTGAACGAAGTGTCGCGGATGCCCAGCGACAGCTCCGAAGCCCCCACAATACATGGCACCCCAAGGCCGCGGGCGATGACGGCGGCGTGGCTGGTCATGCCGCCCCGCTCGGTCAAAACACCGATGGCGGCATGCATGCCGCGAATGTCCTCCGGTGTGGTTTCGCGGCGGACAAGGATGCAATCCTCGCCCCGCGCGGCGCTGGCCTGCGCGGCGGTGGCGCTGAACACGATTCGCCCCGTTGCCGCACCCGGACTGGCGGCGATCCCGCGGCAGAACACATCGCGCGGACCGCTCGGGTCGACCTGACGGTGCAAAAGTTCGGACAATGCGCGGGGCGGAATACGCAACAATGCCTCTTCGCGCGGGATGATCCCGTCGGTTGCAAGCGACACGGCAATACGCACATCCGCACGGGCACCGCGCGGCAGGCGCACCGCGTCAAGGATGCGCAAGTTGCTGTTCTCAATGGTAAATTCGACCTGCATTTCTTCGCGTAACCGCTTGCGAATGATACCACCCGCCTTTTTCAACGCCTCGAACGCAGCGGGGTTTTGATCTTCGAAGCTGGGACCGCGCAGATCGCGGGTCAGGAACATTGCCTCTTCGCCGGCGCGCAGGGCGTCGCGCCCCTGACTTTGGTCAAGATAGCGCCCCTTGATCTGCGGCAGGCCGGTCACGACATCCACAAACTGGATCACGCCGGAGCCGCAGCTGCCAGCGCCGACCCCCAACGCCATTTCCTGCACCACAAGGCCAAGGCCCGCATCAACGGGTGCGCCCTTGGCCTGACGCAGCAGGCGGGCGGTGGTTCCGCCCCATGCCCGCGCCATGGACCGCAAGACTTCGGACAGTTGCCGCGCCGGATCTTGTGGAAATTCCTCATCCGTTTCAATGGTATAGGCCGCTAGCATCGCCTGAAGCGCCGCAGCTGTCGGGTCTTTCGGCATCTCGAACATATCGGGGTCAAGGCGGGCCACATGCACGGAATAGGAATGGATAAACCGCAGGTAAAGCGCGTTCGCCGCCAGTTCGCCGTGGGTTTTGACCAGCCTGACGTGACGCGCGGCGGTCATGCCGATATTCAGCACGGCGCGGGGACCGCCCCAATCGGGATCCTGACTGCTGGGTCGCGCAGACAACAACGGGGCCTCGCCGAAAATCGTCATTAATTCCGTTATATCAGGGACATGGCTGGCCGATATCCGTTCGACGCAGGCGGTAGACAGCGCAACGGTTTTGGGCACAGGCAGGTCAAGCCGGATCAGGCGTTGCAGGCATTTCGCCCGCCCGCCATGTTGTTCGACGGAAATGCCCGCCGTCGGGGTGATCTCTGTAAAATCCGTATCTTTCTGCACAGCGGCAATCCTTATGCGTGGGTGCAGCATACGCCGAACGCGGTTTCACACAAGGGTTACATTACGGCGAAACCGCCGCGAAAACGGCTTACCCCTCGATGCGGGACATATGCACAACCGATGCACAAACTGTGCGGATGCGGTGCAACAGGTTCAGGCGGTTCCGGCGGATCGTCTGGTTGTCGGTGTTGATCTGCACCGCCTCGAAGAAGGCGTCGATGGGGCCGCGCAGGGTTGCGATGGCGGTCATGGCGCCGGCGAAATCCTCGGCCTTGAGGGCGGCGGTGATCCTGGCCTCGGCCTGATCGAGCGCGGTGAACAGCGCCTTTTCGGCGTCGTTTTCCGCGAACTTCAGATCGGCACCGTAAGAGTATTCGACGCCGTCTTTTTCCTCGGCCTGACTGAGGATGTTGTTGGCACGCTTGTAGCCCTGCAACAGGTTCTCGCCGTCGTCGGTTTTCAGGAAGGCGGCCAGCGCCTCGGCGCGCTTGACCAGAAGCGTCAGGTCGTCATTGCCCGGCATGGCAAGGCAGGCGTCGATCACATCGTGACGGATGCCCTGATCGCGCAGGTGGACCTTCAGGCGGTCATGGAAGAAGGACAGAAGATCGGTGCTTGTGTCCGGGATTGCGGTTTGTGCGGCAAGGATGTTTTCGGGCACATCGCCATCGACTTTGTCCAGCACCGTGCGCACAGCAGCGCCGAAAACGCCGTGATGCGCGATTTCCTGCAAGATTTCGGTCAACAATGTGTTTCTATGGTGTTCCACACCGCCGTTTTTGGCAATCTCGAAGCGCAAAAGCTGGCTGTCTATGAAGCGGTCGATGTTCATCCGCACACCATTGGTCAGGATCAGGCGGATCACCCCAAGGGCGGCGCGGCGCAGCGCAAAGGGGTCTTTTGACCCCGTCGGCTTTTCATCCACCGACCAGAAACCGGTCAGCGTGTCCAGCTTGTCGGCCAGCGCAACGGCGACCGAAACCGGTTCGGTCGGCACATCGTCGGACGGCCCCAGCGGCGAGTAATGCTGTTGGCAGGCAGTGGCGACCTGCGCATCAAGACCGGCGGCGGCGGCATAGTAGCGGCCCATAAGTCCCTGAAGTTCTGGGAACTCGCCGACCATTTCGGATTGAAGGTCGGCCTTGGCGACCTTTGCCGCCTGTTCGGCAAGACCCGCATCGGCACCGATCAGGGGCGCGATATTTGCGGCAAGTTCCGCGATCCGCGCGACACGGTCCGCCTGAGAGCCGAGCTTGTTGTGGAAGGTGACATGGGCCAGCCCTGCCCCCATCCCTTCCATGCCCTGACGTTCGACCGTGCGCAGGTCGTTTTCCCAGAAGAATTTCGCATCGGACAGGCGGGCCGACAGCACCTTCTGGTTGCCCGCAAGGATGGTCGCGCCGTGGTCTTTGGTGACGATATTGGCGACCGTCACGAATTTCTCGATCCGTCCGGTTACGGGGTTCCGCACCGAGAAGAATTTCTGGTGTTCGCGCATCGAGGTTTGCAGCACCTCTGGCGGCAGGCCCAGAAAGGCCTCTCCGATGTCGCCCATCAGGACAACGGGGAATTCGACAAGCCCTGCAACCTCGACCAGAAGGCCGCGGTCCTCGACCACCTCCAGCCCAAGGGCGAAGGCGGCGGTGGTGGCGTCGTGCCAGATGTGATCGGCGCGTTCGGCGGGGTCAAGGATGACGCGCGCCTTTTTCAGCTTTGCCTCGTAGTCGTCAAAACCGGAAACCTTGAACGCGTCGGGGGCCATAAAGCGGTGCCCGCGCGTGGTGTTGCCCGATGCGATGCCGTCAACGTCCAGAGCCACGACTTCGGAGCCGGCCTCGTCGGTCAGGATGCACAGGATGGAATGCAGCGGGCGGACCCATTTCAGGGTGCCGTTGCCCCAGCGCATCGACTTCGGCCACGGGAAGTTGCGGATCGCGTGGTCCAGCACTTCGGCGATGATATCGGCGGCGGGGCGGCCCGGCTTTTGCAGGACGGCAAAATAGACCTGACCCTTTTTCTCGTCGCGGATTTCAAGCTGGTCTTTGGTCAGGCCGGTCGACCGCAGGAAGCCCGCCAGCGCCTGTTCTGGCGCATCGGTGCGCGGGCCTTTGCGTTCCTCGCGGGTGGCGGGCGATGCGGCCAGCACGCCCTGCACGGTTAGCGTCAGGCGGCGCGGTGTCGAAAAGGCGGCGGCACCGGCATAGGTCAGCCCGGCCTCTACCATGCCGTTGGTGACCAGCGATTTCAGGTCGTCCGCAGCGCGGCCCTGCATGCGGGCAGGGATTTCTTCCGAGAAGAGTTCGATCAGCAGGTCGGGCATGATGGATTAATCCGCGTATGTATCGTTAAGCTGATGCCAGACAAAGGCCCGTCCATCAGGGAAAACAGCGACGATCCTGTCGACGCCATCGGCAATATTCTTGTGCGACAGAAAGGCCAGCGCCTCTCCGGTTTCCAGTTTGGCCCCGATGTCCTCGGGGTCAAAGCATTCGAACCAGCCCGGCGTGATCAGCGGCACGGCTTTTTCGTAGCTGACATAGGTTTCCGACAGCATTCCCAGCGACATCGGCGTTGTGAAACACCCGCGGAACCGCAAGGGGGAACTGGTGGCGTCGATCCCCTCAAAATTCTCGGCAAGGATCACCTCTGGTTCGCCGCTGACGATGCTGGTCAGTTCGATCCGGGTGGCGCCTTTGATCGCCGGATCGCTGCTGATCAGGACCGGTTGGTAATAGGCGTAGACCTGCAGGTAATAGATCGCGATGCCCGCGATGACGGCGATCACAGCGATAACCGTTGCTGGTATCTTGCCATTCATGCGGCCCACCCGCCGGCTGTCGTCTGCACAAAGGCATCGGCGCAGGCCTTGGCCAATGCCCGCACGCGGCCGATGTAGGCCTGACGCTCGGTCACGGAAATCACGCCGCGCGCGTCCAGCAGGTTGAACAGGTGGCTGGCCTTGATGCACTGGTCATAGGCGGGGTGCGCCATGACGATGCGCTTGCCGGTCTTGGGGTCATCGAAGGGCGCGTCAAGGATCGCCCGACATTCGGCCTCGGCCTCTTCAAAATGGCGCAGCAGGACATCGGTGTTGGCGATGTCGAAATTCCAGCGGCTGTATTCCTGTTCGGTCTGGCGGAAGATATCGCCATAGGTCAGCGGAATTGGCGCATCGGGCGCATTGAAGGCCATATCCATGACATGATCGACGCCCAGCACATACATCGCCAGACGTTCCAGCCCGTAGGTCAATTCCCCCGATACAGGATGGCAGTCATGCCCGCCGACCTGCTGGAAATAGGTGAACTGCGACACTTCCATGCCGTCGCACCAGACCTCCCAGCCCAACCCCCAGGCACCCAGCGTCGGGCTTTCCCAGTCATCCTCGACAAACCGGATATCGTGGATGTCCATGTCGATGCCGATGGCAGCCAGACTGCCCAAATACAGGTCCTGCATGTCCGGCGGCGAGGGTTTGATCAGCACCTGATACTGGTAATAATGTTGCAGGCGGTTCGGGTTCTCGCCATAGCGCCCGTCGGTGGGACGGCGCGAAGGCTGGACATAGGCCGCCGCCCAAGGCGTGCTGCCCAGGGACCGCAGGGTCGTCGCGGGGTGGAACGTGCCCGCCCCCACCTCCATGTCATAGGGTTGCAGCATGGCACATCCCTTTGACGCCCAATAGGCCTGAAGCCTGAGGATAATCTCTTGAAAACTACGGGGGGCTGTGTCGCGCGTTGCCATCTCGGACCCTTTGGTAAAGCGCGTTCTCAATAGGCAACACTCGGGGCGCGGTCAATGGATCGCACGGATTATTGACGTGCATCTGCCGCCCCGTCTGGTAGATTCTTTGCGATTGCCCCGCAACGGGGACAAATGATGTAACGCGGGGAATAATGCGGTATTTTGCTTTGGTTATTTTAATGACGGTTTTTTCATCGCTATCAGGGGCTGCCCACGCACAGGCGACAGCCTGGCTTCAGATCGAGGCGCAGCCCAGCCTGTCCAAGGCGCAGGAACGTGCCCGCGACTATGCGACCGTCTTTGAAACCGTCAACGGGTTCGCCCTGGGGTCGGGCTGGTACGCAATTGCCCTTGGGCCGTTCGACCCCGCCGTCGCCCCCGAGGTTCTGGCAGACCTGCGCGGACGCGGGTCGATCCCGCGCGACAGCTTTGTCGCGGATGGCGGCAATTTCCGGCAGCAATTCTGGCCTGTCGGCGCATCCGCCACGATCACAGTGCAGCCCATCGCGCCAGAGACGACAGTGCCCGAACCCGCCCTGCCCGACCTTGCCATCGCAATGCCGATCGTGCCCGACGCCCCGCTGGACGAAACCCCCGAAGAGGCCCGCCGCAGCGAAGGCCTGCTGGACCGCGCCGCGCGGCAACTGCTGCAAACCGCCCTGCAATGGGAAGGGTTCTATGCCGCCGCGATCGACGGCGCATTCGGCCCCGGCACCCGCAATTCGATGGCCCAATACCAAGCCTCGAAGGGCTATGAGGCCACAGGCGTGCTGACCACCGCCCAACGCCGCGACCTGATCGCCGCCTATGAGGAAGTTCTGGCCGGGATCGGAATGCAGACGGTCACGGACACGGCGGCGGGCATCGAAATCAGAATGCCCACAGCGCTGGTGCAATTCGACCACTACGAGCCGCCCTTCGTGAAATACAACGGCGCCTCGGGCGAGGTCGTACAGGTGCTTTTGATCTCGCAGAAGGGCGATCAGGACACGCTGTTCGGCCTTTACGACATCATGCAGACCCTTGCGATTGTGCCTCTGGACGGGATGCGCGAGCGTAAATCCTCCAGCTTTGTGCTGACCGGCGAAAACGACGAGATCACCAGCTATACCCAGGCCGCGTTGTCGGGCGGGCTGATCAAGGGCTTTACGCTGGTCTGGCCACGCGGCGACGAAAAGCGCCGTGACCGAGTGCTGGACGAGATGCGCGCAAGCTTTACCCCGCTGGGTGACCGCGCACTGGACGACAGCCTTGGCAAAGGGGCGGCAGATCAAAGCATCAATATGCTGGCGGGCCTTGAAATCCGCAAACCCACGGTGTCGCGATCGGGGTTTTATATCGACAACGCGGGCACGGTCCTGACCACGGCAGATGCGGTGGCCAACTGCACCTCGGTGACGATCGACGGTGACACAGAAATGGGTGTGGCGATGACCGATCCGGTTCTTGGCCTTGCAGTTCTGAAGCCACTTGCGCCTCTGGCGCCATCCGCCTTTGCCCGCTTCCGCCAAAGTATCCCGCGCCTGCAACAGGAGGTGGCCGTTGCGGGCTACCCCTATGACGGCGCCTTGGGCGCACCGACGCTGACCTTCGGCACCTTGGCCGACATTCACGGGCTGAACGGCGAAGAGCATCTGCAACGTCTGGCCCTGTCCGCGCGCAACGGCGACGCGGGCGGCGCGGTCATCGACAGCGCTGGCGCGGTGATCGGCATGCTGTTGCCACGCGCCGGGAACAGCGCCCAGCAACTGCCCCCCGAGGTCAGCTTTGCCGCAAACACCGGCGCGATTGTGACGTCATTGATTGCCGGCGGAATTACGATCAGCGCGACAGATCAAGCGGGCGACCTAGCGGCAGAAGACCTGACAAACATCGGCATGGACATGACCGTTCTGGTGTCCTGCTGGAACTGATCGCGCACAGGACCGGCCTGTTGCATTCGAGTATTTAAGGAACAAAGTAGCGGTATCTTCTCGGTCCAAATACTCTCGCGCGAAGCGCAAAAACCCGAGCCCCCGCGCCAGCGGGGGCGAGAAATATACACCGCGCCGCAGGCGCGTCCTTTGGATCAGGCCGTGATCCCTGGCGTGATGTGGATCAGCGTCGGGCCGTCGGCCTTCAGAGCGGCCCGCAGCGCCTCCTGAAATTCCGCAAGCGATTTCGGCGCGGCTGACCTCGCGCCAAAGGCTTCGGCCAGCTTGCAAAAATCCGGGTTGCGGGCGATGACCGCGTTGGGCGCGATCTGTGCGCGGACCATGCAGTCCTCGATCTCTTTCAGCTTACCGTTGTCCCACAGGATGATCGGAATACTCAGCCCCAGTTCCACCGCGACCCCCAGTTCCTGCATCGTATAGTGGAACCCGTAGTCACCGATGATCGCCACGACCGGTGCGGCCTCCACCCCGACCTTGCCGCCGATCGCGGCGGGCAGCGCGTAGCCCAGCGTTCCAAAACCGTAAGGGTGGTGCCAATGGGCGGGGCGGTCCATATCGCAGACCTCTTTCGCGACATAGGCGATCTGGGTCATATCGGAAAAGAACATCGTCTCTTTCGGCAGCGCCTGCATCATCGCGACGCAGATCGGCACGATGCCCGGACGCTCTGCATCCGTTGCTGCGTGAAACCGGGCGCGGGCGCTGGAAATGTGGTCATGGGTCCATGTGGTCGCGGGCACATGCCCTTCAAGTGCGGTGTCCAGCAGGTCAAGAAAGGCCGCGGCATCGCCCGCCACCGGCAGGGCGGCAGGGTGATCGTCGGCCAGCGCGTGGGGGTCGATATCGACGCGGATCATCGGGCAGGACTGTCCCAGATGATCGCGCCACAGATCCACCTCTGACAGTTCGGTGCCAATGCAAAGCACCAGATCCGCCTCTGCCATAAAGGCTGCGCTGTCGGGGCGGGACAGGTTGGCACCAAAGTGGAACGGGCAATCCGGCCCGATGATGCCGCGACCGGCGTAGGTGGTGAACACGGCGGCCCCGCTGGCCTTTACCACGCGGCGTGCGGACAGATATCCCTCCACCGCCCCGCCGCCAAAGACGAAGATCGGGCGTTTGGCCGCCATCAGCATCGCCGCCGCGCGGGCCACGTCCGTTGCATGGGGCACGGGGCGCCGGGGCCGCGCGGGCACGGGCGGGGCCGCAACGGCGCGGGCACCCAGCACGTCGATCGGCACCTGGATATGTTTCGGGCGCTTGCGGGCACTGGCGAATTCGGCAAAGGCCTTGTCGATCAGGCGGTAGGCGGCGGCGGCGTCGGGGGCTGTCACGGACCAGTCGCAGACCGTCGCGGCGGCGGCTTCCTGATCGCGCATCTCGTGCAGGCGCCCCCGCCCTATCGCCCGGTCCTTGCGTTCCAGACAACTGGACACCACCAGCACCGGCACCGAATCCGAATAGGCCTGCCCCATGGGCGTCATGATATTGCACAGGCCCGGTCCGGTGATGACATAGGCCACCCCCGCCTTGCCGGTCGCCCGCGCATAGCCATCGGCCATAAAGCCCGCGCCCTGTTCGTGGCGGGCCAGAACATGGGTGATGCCCGCCTCCTCTATTCCGCGATAGAGCTCGACGTTATGGACGCCGGGGATGCCGAAGACCGTATCCACACCCCGCGCCTTGAGCATATGCGAGATTTGCGCGCCAAGGGGTCTTGTGACCATAACGTCCTCCAGAATTTGACCGTCAGGGTAGCATGGACCACCAGACCCTTTAACCGGCCAATCGACAGCGCCGCGGACTGTCGCCGCCGGGCGGTGCCGGTCAGAATTTTGGTGGGTCCGGCAGGGCCGGTTGCAGGCCCGACGCGGCGCAGGGCCAACCCTGATCTTAGGGTTGGCCCTGCGCCGCTGATGTGTCAAGCGAAGACGGCGCCCGGTCAGGGCGCCGTGGCGGGTTTATCATGGATTAAACCGGGCGCCGGTCTAGCCGACGTGGAACAGCGTGTTGAACAGCTTGGGGTCCAGGCTGTCGGCGGCGAATGTGGCACCTTCGGTCAGGATGCTGACCGCATCATGACTGTGCAGGCTTTCCTGATGGCTGGCCAGCACGCGGAAATCGCCGATACGGGGGTCCTTTTGCAGATGTTCGCAGAACAGGCGCGCGGCATCCTCGACGAAGATCGGGTTTGCGGCGTTCAGTTCGGCAAAGGCCTGTTCGTCTTCGCGTTTGACCATCACCTGCGTTTCGGTCGGCACGGCGACGCGGCAGATATCCACCAGATCCTCGAACCACAGGCACCCTGCCCCCTCGACCGCCTCGACGGAAATCCGCGCGACAGATCGTTGCGAATGGGGTGTGGCCAACTGACCACGGAACTGGCGCGCATGTTCGGAAAGTTCAAGCGAGCACGGGCAAGTGGACGAGTAGACATAGTCCAGATGTATGATTTTCTTGCGCAGGCCGTCTTTCTCGATCAGTTCAAGGGCGATGTCGTAATATTGGTATCCCTCCAGTCCCGACCGTAGCGATGTCACTTTCATCGGAAAGGACAGGCGCATCTGGATGCGGGCGTCAAAACTTTCGAGATCGGTTTTATAGTCGTCCAGCGCCGCCTCGATCACCTCGAAGCTGAAGGTTTCCTCGGCCCGCCGGTAGAAGGTCCGCATGATGCGGGACATGTTGATGCCCTTCTTTTCCGCCTCGAGACTGACGGTGCCGGTGACAGAGGTTTCCAGCCGCAGATCGCCGTTGTCGCGGGTGTGGAACTGGATCGGCAGGCGGAAATTCGAAATGCCCACATGCTGGATATGCTGCTTGGCGCCTTTGATCAGGCTGGACGGGCCGTTCTGAAGGTCGGGCAAGCCCCGCTTATAGGCCGCGTCCACGTTGAAATCTACGGGATAGGCGCGGGACAGCGCGGGATAGTTCGACACCTCCATCCCCGGCACAAGGCGCGAGATGACAGGATCAAGCGCCGCGATTTCCGTATCGCTGACCGCGCCAGCCCATTTTTTCAACAGGGCAAGCGCAAGCTCTGCCTCTTCGCGGCTGGGTTCACGATCAATGTCTGGCGTGTGGATGTTCATCTTTGTCCCCTCGCGCGTCATGCTTCGGTTCCGTATATAGGGTCCGCATGACACTATTCCAATGTGTTACCTTTGGATACGGTGCGGTGCCCCGATTGGATCACATTCGGGGGATAGCACCTTGTGCCAGCGCGACCGATTGAACCCGGTTGACGCCATAATGCGGAACAATACTGTCATGAATATAGTCGGTTTCAGAAAGTAATTCGAGATGAGAAACGTCGTTCTGTTTGGCCATTCGGACTCTGGCCATGCGTATAAAGTTGCGCTGGCCCTGTCGCTGGCGGGGGTCGCACACCAGCGCCGCACCGTCGATATCTGGGCCGATCCTGCCAGCCGCCCTGCGGAATTTCTGACCGCTAGCCCCTTTGCCGAGGTGCCGCTGTTGCTGGCGGATGGCGAGGCGATGACCCAATCCGCCAGCATCCTGACCGAAATCGCGCAGCGCAGCGGCATGTTGGGCGGCGACGACGCGGACCGGATGCGGCGGGCCCGCGAGATCCTGTTCTGGGAGGCAAACCGCATCGGGATGTGTCTGCCACAGTTGATCGAGGACCGGCGCGTGTCCGGCAAGGGCTTTCCCGAAGGCGCTGTGGACTGGCTACGGATGCGGTATGCGGTGGATTGCGCAAGGTTCGACCGGCTGCTGGGCGACAGTCCGTTTTTGCTGGGCGATGCGCCGACAATCGCCGATTGCTGCGTGATGGGTTATGCCCAGTGGCACGAAAAGGCGGGGGTTTGCGCATCGGATGCCATGGCGCGCTGGCTGGACCGGATGCGCGCGCTGCCCGGATACCGGACAGCGGCAGAGTTTTTCCCGACCGCCTAAAGCGTCGCCAAAGCGCCGGTCAGATCCGCGATCAGATCGCCGGTATCCTCTAGCCCGACGGAAATACGGATCAGGCCGGGCGTGATGCCCAACAGGGCTTTCTGATCGTCAGGCAGGCGCTGATGGGTTGTGGTCGCGGGGTGGGTGACGATGCTTTTCGCGTCGCCAAGGTTGTTCGAAATCGTGAAAATATCTAGCGCATTCAAGACCTTGAACGCCGCGTCCTTACCGCCCTTGACGTCGATCGACAGCATCGTGCCGCCCTCTTCCATCTGCGCACGGGCGATGTCGTATTGCGGGTGGCTGGGCAGAAACGGAAAGACCACGCGGTTCAGCGCGGGGTGCCCGTCAAGCGCCTGCGCCAGCGCCGTTGCACTGGCGGCCTGCGCGCGACAGCGCAGATCCAGCGTTTCCAGACCCTTCAGCATGACCCAGGCGTTGAACGGGCTCATCGCGGCTCCGGTGTGCTTCAGGTAGGGTTCGGCGATCTTGCGGATGAAATCCTTGGTGCCAAGGATCACGCCGCCAAGGCACCGCCCCTGCCCGTCGATGTGTTTGGTCGTGGAATAGATCACCACATCGGCGCCTAGATCCAGACTGCGCTGGAACACCGGCGTCGCAAAGACATTGTCGCAGATCACAAGCGCGCCAACCGCATGGGCAACCTCTGAAACCGATTTTATATCAATGACTTCCAGTGTCGGATTTGAAATCGCCTCTAGAAAGACCGCCTTGGTATCGGGGCGCACCGCGGCACGCCATTCGTCGATGTTCGTGCCATCGACAAAGGTAACCTCGACGCCGTAACGGGTCAGGATTTCCTCGAGGATATACAGGCAGGACCCGAACAGCGCACGGGCCGAGACCACATGATCGCCCGCCCGCAGCATCGAGGACAGCGCGCCGCTGACCGCCGCCATGCCAGAGGCCGTGGCAAAGGCGTCTTCCGCACCCTCAATCGCGGCGATGCGATCCTCGAACATGCGGACGGTGGGGTTGCCGTAGCGGGCATAGATGAATTCATCCTCGCCCAGCGACAAAAACCGCGCCTCGGCCGCCTCGGCTGTGTCATAGACAAAGCCCTGTGTCAGAAAGATCGCCTCTGACAGCTCGCCGTACTGGCTGCGCCGGGCGCCCGCGTGCACCGCTTTGGTTCGGCTTTTCCAAGTGTCTTTCATTGTCTGTCTCCCTCCATGCGCCTTTGCCCGCGCATAAAAAAACCCCAACGCATACCAAGAGCGTCGGGGGCAAAGACCCAGACCTCTTTAGCGGCATGTTTAGCGTGGCCCGCAATCCGGTAAACAAATCGCCACGTTGTGGGTGCTGGATAGCCCCATGGCACCTTTAGGTCAACCATGAGTCGGGCGGAAGCGGGGGCGCAATACGGCACCGTCACGCAAGCGTAACAGGACCTTCACAAGGGCGTCGTAGGCTTGCGCTACCCCGAGACCACAAGATGTTGTGGGAGTTTGCAAATGACCCTCCTCTCGATCAACGCCGGACAGCCCGCCTGCGAATGGCAGCCGCGCCTTTCGGGCGCATTGGACGGCCTGCCCCCAGACGCACCCGTCGTGATCCTGATCCACGGGTTCAAGTTCTCACCCGGCTGCCCGAAGGACGACCCGCACACCCATATCCTGTCCCTTGCCCCCGCGCAGACCTGCTGGAAGGCGATCTCATGGCCGCTCCATCTTGGGTTCGGTCGCGGGGCGCCGGGGCTTTGCATTGCCTTCGGGTGGAGCTCGCGCGGCAGGCTGCGGTCCGCCTACTCCGAGGCGGAACAGGCCGCGCGTGCGCTGGCGGATGTGATCGCGGTGATCGCACCCCGCCGCCCCGTGCAGATCATGGCGCACAGCCTTGGGGCGCGGGTGGCGCTTCAGGTGCTTCCCTTCGTGGCGGCGGGGGCCATCGGGCGCATGGTGCTGATCGCCGCAGCAGAGATGCAGGCAGCCGCCCGCGCCGCACTGGACAGCCCTGCGGGCCGCAGCGCCGAGGTGCTGAACATCACCAGCCGCGAAAACGACCTGTTCGATTTCGGTGTCGAATGTCTGGTGCCGCATCCACCCGGTGACCGCGCCCTTGGATGCGGTCTGGGACAGGACCGGCGCAACTGGCTGGACGTGCAGATCGACGACGGGGCAACGCTCGCCCTGTTGTCCGACATCGGCTATAAGATCAGCCCGCCGCGCTATCGCATCTGCCACTGGAGCGGCTATCTGCGCCCCGGCATCTTTCCCTTCTACCGCGCGGCCCTGTTCACCCCCGCCGCATTGCCCCTGCCGTTCCTGCGTGCGGCCCTGCCAAAGGCCGCAACCCCGCGCTGGTCGCGACTTCTTGCGTGGCCCGCGTTCAAACTGGCCTTGCCACCGCGCCGAAAGGCGTCATCCTAGGGCGACCCTGACAGGAGCCCGCCATGACCGCCCCCATCGACCTGTATTTCTGGCCCACGCCCAACGGCTGGAAAGTCTCCATCGCGCTAGAGGAAATGGGCCTGCCCTATACCTTGCATCTGGTGAACATCGGTGCGGGTGACCAGTTCAAGCCCGAGTTCCTGAAAATTTCGCCGAACAACCGGATGCCCGCGATCATCGACCCCGACGGGCCGGACGGTGCGCCTGTGTCTGTGTTTGAATCTGGCGCGATCCTGCAATACCTCGCCCGCAAAACCGGCCGTTTTTATGGATCGACGGAACGCGAAAAAATCGCGGTCGAGGAATGGTTGATGTGGCAAATGGGTGGCCTTGGACCGATGGCGGGACAGGCGCATCACTTTCTGAAATACGCCCCCGCGATGGAACCGCCGAACGACCTGCCCTATGCCAAAAATCGCTACCGCGCCGAATGTGCGCGGCTGTACCGCGTGCTGGACACGCAGCTGGGCCGGCATGAATTCGTTGCAGGTGACTTCTTTTCCATCGCCGATATGGCGATCTGGGGCTGGGCCAGCCTGTGGGAAGGCCAGCAACAGACGCTGGACGATAAACCCCATCTAAAACGCTGGCTGGACCGGGTCGGCGCGCGCCCCGGCGTGATCGCGGGCCGCGCCCTTGCCGCCGAAAAGCGCGGCGACCTTAGAGCGGATAAATCCACCCACGGCGTGCTGTTCAAACAAAAGGGCTAGGAAAAACACCCCTACCCCTTCTTTGTTCTGAAAATATCCCTGCCCGATGCGGCCAGAGGCGCAGGCCTTCAGGGTCAGCTTTCGGTTGGTTCTTCAACCGCATAGGCCTGCATCAGTTTACCCTGCGTCATGAAGAACACGAACACCGCAGCGGTCAGGCCGAAGGTCTTGAAATTGACCCATGCGTCGGTGGACATGGTGCGCCAGATTACCTCGTTCGTTACCGCCAGCGCGAAAAAGAATGCGGCCAGACGTTTGGTCAGGATCATCCAGCCCGCCTGTTGCAGGGGCATGACCTCTTCCATAACCAGCCGCAAATAGCTTTGCCCGCGCATCAGGCCAAAGGCAAGCATGCCGCCGAACAACAAATAGATCATCGTCGGTTTCATCTTGAAAAACCGCTCGTCGTTCAGCCAGACACTAAGCCCCCCGAACACGACAACCAGAATGGCAGTCATGACCTGCATCTTCGACAGTTTTCCGGTCAGCCACCAGACAAGGCCGGTGGAGGCCAGGATCAACGGGATGAACAGCGCTGTTGCCACGATAAAGCCGTTATACTCGGCACCACCGATGGTGAATATCTGGTCCTTGATCCGGCCGTAGCCAATGAAGAACAGGACAATCGGGCCGATTTCCAGACCGAGTTTCACAAAAGGGTTCAGTTTCTTCTCGGTCATGATCTCTCCTATCCGCCCATCTCAACTATCACAGCGCCCACCGCAATCAACGCCATAAGGGCAACGCGGCGCGGTCCCGTGCGTTCGCCCAACAGCAACCAGCCGATCAATGCCGCAAAAACCGTCGAGGTTTCGCGCAATACGGCGGCCTCGCCCACATTGTCCAGTCGCGTGGCCATCATGATCGAGCCGAAGCTGAAAAACGCCACGCCAGCCCCCAGAAGCCCGCGTTGCAGCAAGGGGCCAAGATCGGGCCGGTCCGCCATGCGCGCCCATCTGACAATCCCGTAGGGCGCGATGGAAAACAGCCCGTCGAGAAAGAAAAACCACATCAGAAAGGTAAATGGGTCCGCGGTCGCCCGAATTCCATAGGCATCGTAAGTTGTATAGAGCGCGACGAACATGCCGGTCATCACTGCCAGCACCAGCGCCATCTTCAGCGTATCCCTGTCCACTGTGACATGGCGCAGGTTATAGGCGGCAAGCCCGAAGATGCCGGACAACAGAACCGCGATCCCTGTCAGCTGAATCGCGTTGAAGAATTCGCCGAACACGAAATACGCCCCGATCACCGCGAACAGCGGCCCCGTCCCGCGCACCACGGGATAGACGACCGTATAGGCGCCACGCACATAGGTCATGCCTTGCAGGATCTTGTAGACAAGGTGGATGGCCCATGCCCCTGCAAAGATCGGCCACATATGCGGTTCCGGCCAAGGCACGACAAACAGGGCAAAGGGGGCCGCAATCAGCCCGTAGCACAGGTCGATGGACCCACGCGACAGCCATGGGTCGTGCCTGCCTTTTTGCAGCGCCCCGAAAATCGCATGTAGCAGCGCCGCAAGCAAGGCCAGCGCCAGCGCCAGATCATGACCGGCAGAGGTGCCCTCGAGGCCGATCAGCCAATCGCTCAAGTGGCAACCCGCGATTGAGTATTTTCAGAACAAAGTGGGGGCATGTTACGCGTCAAGCCCGGTCAGGGCGCGGGCGAAATCATCGGGATCGAAGGCCTGCAGGTCGTCGATCTGTTCGCCCACCCCGATGGCATGGATCGGCAGGCCGAATTTGTCGGCCAGCGCGACCAGAACGCCGCCCTTTGCGGTGCCGTCGAGTTTTGTCATGACAAGGCCCGACACATCGGCGAGCTTTTGGAAGGTGGCGACTTGACTGAGCGCGTTCTGCCCCGTCGTGGCGTCCAGCACCAGAAGGGTGTTGTGGGGCGCATCGGGGTCTTTCTTGCGGATCACGCGGACAATCTTGGCCAGTTCTTCCATCAAATCGGCACGGTTTTGAAGGCGTCCTGCGGTGTCGATCATCAAAAGATCGACATTTTCCTTCTCGGCGCGGGTCATCGCATCGAAAGCAAGGCTGGCGGGATCAGAGCCTTCGGGCGCGGTCATGACCGGCACGCCCGCGCGCTGACCCCAGACCTGAAGCTGTTCGACCGCAGCCGCGCGGAAGGTATCACCGGCGGCAATGATCACCGTCTTGCCTGAGGCGCGGAATTGGCTGGCCAGTTTGCCGATGGTCGTCGTCTTGCCCGAGCCGTTGACCCCCACCACCAGCACCACCTGCGGTTTTTTCGCATAGAGCGGCATCGGCTTGGCGACGGGTTCCATGATGCGGGTGATCTCTGCCGCCAGAAGCTGTTTGATCTCTTGCGCCGACAGTTTCTTGCCATAGCGGCCTTCGGCCATATTGGCGGTCACCCGCAGCGCGGTATCGACGCCCATGTCGGCGCTGATCAACAGCTCCTCAAGGCTTTCCAACATGGCATCGTCAAGGATGCGGCGTGGCTCTGGCGCGGTCTCTTTCCGGCCCAGAAGGCGACCGAGGATGCCCGGCTTTGCGGCGAGCGGCTTGCCCGTAACAACGGTCGCCGCGATCGAGCCTGACAGCTCTGACGGGGTATCATAGACCGGCATTTCCATCGGGTATGGATCGGCGACAGGTTCGGGCGCGGCGGGCACCTCGAGGGGGGCGCGTGTGTCATCCTCGTCATTCTGTGGCGCGGGAATGTTCAGCGGTTCCGGTTCGGGGCGCGGCTTTTCCGGTTCGTGCTGCGGCTCCGGCGGCAGATTCGGCTCGGGTTCCGGCGCGGGCTGCGGTTCCGGTTCCGGGCCGGGTTCGGCGGGTGTGGGCGGCACCTGTTCGGGTTCGGGTGTTGGTTGGGGGTCCGGGTCCGGCGTGTTGCCCGCCTGCACAATCGCATCCAACCCGTCCTCGATCTTCGAGGAGGAATTGAACATACGGTCTTTGAGCTTTTTGAAAAAGGACATGGGGGGCGCGCCTTTGATTTTGGTCTATATCTCACCTAATGTGGATCAGGCGGATTTAAAAGACCACCTGATCCGGCGCGGGGTCGGATCAGGCACTTTGGCTATATCCCCGACGTAGATTGGCGGGGGTCAAATCTCGTCGGGGAAATGTTTCATCACCAGCCGGATCGGGTTCGGCGCGGCCTGCCCCAGACCACAGATCGAGGCATCGGCCATTGCTGTCGCCAGGTCCTCCAGCAAGGGTTGATCCCATCGGTCGGCCTGCATCAACTTGACCGCCTTTTCACAGCCGACGCGGCAGGGTGTGCATTGGCCACAGGATTCGTCCTCGAAGAAACGAAGCATGTTCAGTGCGGCGGCCCGTGCGCTGTCGTGATCCGACAGGACGACCACGGCGGCAGAGCCTATGAAGGTGCCAAGCGGTTGCAGCGTGTCGAAGTCCAGCGGCACGTCATTGATGCTGGCGGGCAGCAGACCCGAGGACGGGCCACCCGGCTGATACGCCTTGAAGCTGTGACCGTCGAGCATTCCGCCCGCCGCCGCGATCACATCCGTGATGGTCGATCCGGCGGGCAAAAGATGCACGCCCGGTTGTTTCACCCGCCCCGAGACAGAATAGCTGCGCATCCCCTTGCGGCCGTTTTTCTCGACGCCGGACAGGATCTCGCCACCCTCGCGCAGAATGCGGGTGACCCAGTGCAGGGTCTCGACGTTATGCACAAGCGTGGGCCGGTTGAAAATGCCGACCTGCGCCACAAAGGGAGGACGGTGGCGCGGGATGCCGCGCTTGCCCTCGATCGACTCGATCATCGCCGATTCCTCGCCGCAGATATAGGCGCCCGCGCCGCGTCGCAGGTCGATGAAGCCCTTGGCGACAAGGCCCGCATTTTCAAGCGCGGCGATTTCGCGTGCCAGAATCTCCAGCACGGCGGGATATTCATCGCGCATGTAGATGAACACGGTGTCCGCCTCGACGGCCCAGGCTGCAATCAGCATGCCCTCAAGGAACAGATGCGGGGTCCGCTCCAGATGGTATCGGTCCTTGAAGGTGCCCGGCTCGCCCTCGTCGCCATTCACCGCCATGTAACGCGGGCCTTTGGCGGCCCGCACAAAGGACCATTTCTTGCCCGACGGAAATCCGGCCCCGCCCAAACCGCGCAGCCCCGAGGCCAGAACCCTGTCCTGCACGGCGTCCGGGTCGCCAGCGGCTTTCACCTCTGCCAGAACGGTGTACCCGCCATCCGCGACATAGGCCGCATAGTCCTGATAGGCCGGCACATGCGCGTGGGTGTCGCCCGCCAGTATTGCCGCCTTTGCCTTGTCCAGCGTGGCGTGGTCGATGTGGTTGTGCCCGATTTCCAGCACCGGCGCGGTATCGCAACGCCCCATACAGGGGGCGCGCACCACACGGACCTCGGACGCATCAAGCCCCGATTCCAACGCCGATTTCAACGCCTGCGCACCGGCCAGTTCGCACGACAGGGAATCGCACACACGGATGGTCAGCGCGGGAGGCGGGGTTTCACCCTCCTTCACCACGTCAAAATGCGCGTAAAAACTTGCGACTTCGTAAACTTCGGCCTGCGACAGGCGCATTTCCTCGGCCAGAGCCCGCAAATGGGCGGCAGACAGGTGGCCATATTTGTCCTGAATCAGGTGCAAATGCTCGATCAGAAGGTCGCGGCGAAGCGGGCGGTCGCCCAACAGCGTCTTGACCTCGGCCCAGGCGGTATCGTCAAGCTGACGCCCCTTGGGGGTCTTGCGGCCCTTGCCCTTGCCCGATTTCCAGACGCCCTTTTTGTTGTCCAAAGCCATGTCGCGCCCCTTTTGCGGTGTTGTCGCGACCCTACCCCGCCACGAAAACGGCTGACCATATCAAAAACGACCTTTCCCGATGTGCCAGCGCACGGAATCGCGCCATTATGTCGCCTATCGGAACGCTGTGTTCCGGTTTGCCGCTGCCAAAGCTCTCGTCAGGGGCCGTAAACCTGATAGGTTCCCCGCATGAGCGCCGATTTTGACCGATCCCATCTGATGTTTGCCGTGGCAACCCTGTGCCCCCTGCCGCTGCTGGGGGTGGGTGCTGTATTCGGGGGCGTCTGGATCGGGTTGGCCTGCCTTTACATGACGCTGTTCACCTTTGCGCTGGACGAGCTGGTCACAAAGGCGGATCGGGGCAGGCCTGGGTCGGAATTTCCCGCCGCAGATGCGCTGTCGGTGACGCTGGGCGTCAGCCACTTTGCCTTGCTGGCACTGGGTGTCGGGGCCTTGTCGGGGGCCACGGACCTTGGCGGACTGGACCGTTTGGGCGTGTTGGTGGCCTTTGGGCTGTTCTTTGGGCAGGTCAGCAATTCCAACGCGCACGAACTGATCCACCGCAGCGACCGCAGGCTGCATGGCTTGGGCAAATGGGTTTATATCTCGATGTTGTTCGGGCATCACACCTCGGCCCATACGCGCATCCACCACAGGTTTGTCGCGACAGAGGATGACCCCAATACCGCGCGTCTGGGCGAATCGTTCTACCGCTTCGTACCGCGCGCCTGGATCGGCAGTTTTGTGGCGGGATACGAGATCGAGACGCAAATGATGCGGCAGAAGGCACCACGCCCGCCGCGCTGGCGTCACCCCTATGTCGTCTATGTCGGGGGGGCGATGCTGTGTCTGGGGCTTGCGGCATGGGCGGGCGGGCTGTTGGCCTATCTTGCACTGGCCGGCTATGCGCAGACGCAGCTGATGCTATCCGACTATGTGCAGCACTACGGATTGATGCGGCAGCGGCTGGCCAATGGGAAACCCGAACCCGTCGGCCCGCAGCATTCGTGGAACGCGCCACACTGGTTCTCGGGGTATCTGATGCTGAACGCGCCGCGCCATTCCGACCACCACGCCCACCCCGCAAAACGCTATCCGGCGCTTGATCTGCCCGGCCCGCAGGATGCGCCGACCCTGCCGCGCAGCCTGCCCGCGATGGCGGTGATCGCCCTTTACCCGGCGCTATGGAAACGGGTGATGACCCCGCGTGCCCGCGCATGGAGCGAGGGCAGAATGCCCGCAATTGCGGCAGACACGGGCAACTGAGAGCCGTTTTCCGCACAAAGACGCGGACGACACCCAGCTGTCACTGGATCGGCGCCGCGTTCTCTGGCAAGCTTGGGTCATGAACATCCTGCACCTGATCCCCGCCGCCCTTGCCTCGTTGTTTCTGGTCCTGCCCGCGCAAGCGGATTCGCCTTTGTCGGCAGAGGCATTTGACAGCTATTCCCTTGGAAAAACGCTGTATTTCGGGCTGGGTGGCACGCCTTACGGCGCCGAGGAATACCTGCCGAACCGCCGCGTGCGCTGGTCCTTTCTGGATGGCAATTGCAAAGAGGGGGAATGGTATGCAGAAGGCGCGATGATCTGCTTTATCTACGAGGACAACCCCGATCCGCAGTGCTGGACCTTCACCAAAGGCGGGCGCGGGCTGATCGCGACGTTCGAGAACGATCCCGCATCGACTACGCTGTACGAGGTCGAAAAAAGCGCCGAGCCGATGCTGTGCCTGGGGCCGGACGTAGGCGTTTAGCCCTTTGTGTCACTTTGTTCCCTAAATACTCACGGCGCGCGGGTTCCGCCGCCGCGCCGTGAGTATTTAGGGAACAAAGTAGCCATCAGAACAGGCTGCCTTGCCCGGCTTCAGGAGCGCCCGCTTTCGGCTTTTTGATGGGCTTCACGGCGGCACCGACCGCAATCCGCCCATCGTGGAACTGGATTTCCAGATCCGACGCGGCCCCTGCCGCCTTTTTCGAGGTCACCACATCGCCGTCGCCGCGCACCACCGCATAGCCGCGTTTCAGCGTTTCAGTATACCCAAGGGTCTGGCGCAAACGCTCCAGCGCGTCCAGCTTGTCCCTTTGCCGTTTGACCTGCGTTATGCCCGCCTGCGACAGGCGCGACAGCACGGCGGCAAGGTCTTTCTTCCTTATCTCCAGATCACGCTGCAACAGCGGCAGGCGCAACCGGTCGGCGCGGCGATCGAACAGCGCGCGCTTGTCCTGAACGACGCGGCGCAGCAGCGCGGGCCGTAACGCGCCGCCCTTTTCGCTAAGGACCAGCTTTTTCTTCTGGGTCGCCGCCCCCAGGGCCGGCCGCAGGCGTTCGCCCCAAAGGTCAAGCTTTTGCGCCGGACCGGACAAGAGCGCCTCGGCCCGTGGCAAGGCGCGCGCCAGATCGCGCAGGCGTTGGCCACGCAGATCGACGCCGCGACGCGCGGCCCGCACAAGCCGGCTGTCCTGTTCACCCACCCATGCCAGCAAGTCCAGCCTCACCGGCACCGCCAGTTCCGCCGCCGCCGTCGGCGTTGGCGCACGACGGTCCGAGACAAAGTCGATCAGCGTTGTATCGGTTTCGTGGCCGACAGCGGAAATCAAAGGGATATCGCTGGCCGCCGCCGCCCGTGCGACGATTTCCTCGTTGAAGCCCCAAAGATCCTCGATAGAGCCGCCACCGCGCGCGACGATAATCAGGTCGGGGCGCGGCAATGCACCCCCCGGCGTAAAGGCATTGAACCCCCTGATTGCGGCGGCCACCTCGGCCGCGCAGCGGTCACCCTGAACGGCGACGGGCCAGATCAGCACCTTGCGGGGAAAGCGGTCGCGCAGGCGGTGCAGGATGTCGCGGATCACAGCCCCCGTCGGCGAGGTGATCACGCCGATGATTTCGGGCAGATAGGGCAAGGGTTTCTTGCGGCTTTGGTCGAACAGGCCCTCGGCCTCCAGCATCGCCTTGCGTTTTTCCAGCATCATCATCAATGCGCCCATGCCGGCCGGCTGGATATCGTCGATGATGATCTGGTATTTCGACTGGCCGGGGAAGGTCGTCAGCTTGCCGGTGGCGACAACCTCCATCCCTTCCTCTGGCTGGACGCGCAGTTGCGCCGCCTTGCCCTTCCACATGATCCCCGCCAGCACGGACGAATCGTCTTTCAGGTCAAGATAGACATGGCCGGATCTGGGCCGCGTCACGCGCCCGACCTCGCCACGGACCCGCACCAGCCCGAATTCGCCCTCGATCACACGTTTCACCGCACCCGAAATCTCGGACACGGTATATTCGGGTGAATTCAGCCCCCCGGAGGGGTCGTCGATCAGGTCGGACATCTGGCCTCGCTTGTCATGGGCGTTGATGCACCTTAGAACGCCCGCAATCCAAGGCCAAGCGGGGGCGACGAAATGAATATCCTGATTTTAGGCAGCGGCGGGCGCGAACACAGCCTTGCATGGGCGATCAAGCAGAACCCGAAATGCGACCGGCTGATCGTGGCCCCCGGCAATGCAGGGATCGCCGCCATCGCGGAATGTGCGGATTTCGACATCAATGACGGCAGTTATGTCGTCACCTTCGCCGAGGAAAACGCCGTTGATTTTGTCGTGATCGGCCCCGAGGCCCCCCTGGCCGCCGGCGTCGCCGACCGGTTGCGGGCTGCGGGCATTCTGACATTCGGCCCCTCGCAACTGGCCGCTCAGCTTGAGGCGTCCAAGGCGTTCACCAAAGAGATCTGCGATGCCTGCGCGGCCCCGACGGCGGCCTATGCGCGGTTTGTCGATGCCGGGGCGGCCAAGGACTACATTCGGGCGCAGGGTGCGCCGATTGTGATCAAGGCCGACGGACTGGCCGCAGGCAAGGGCGTGATCGTCGCCATGACGCTGGACGAGGCGCTGAACGGCGTGGACGAGATTTTCGGCGGGGCCTTTGGCGCGGCCGGGACCGAAGTCGTGATCGAGGAGTTCATGGAGGGAGAGGAAGCCTCTTACTTTATCCTATGCGATGGCGCCGACATTCTGCCGATCGGCACGGCGCAAGACCACAAGCGGGTCTTTGACGGTGATCTGGGCCCCAACACCGGCGGCATGGGGGCCTATTCCCCCGCGCCGGTCCTGACCGACGAGATCGCGCAAAAGGCGCTGGACCAGATCATCCGCCCCACCGTGGCCGAAATGGCAAGACGCGGGATGCCATATCAGGGGGTGCTTTACGCGGGTTTCATGATCAAGGACGGCCAGCCGCGTCTGGTGGAATACAATGCGCGGTTCGGCGATCCGGAATGTCAGGTCCTGATGATGCGGTTAGGCGCGCAGGTGCTGGATCTGCTGCTGGCCTGCGCCGAAGGGCGGCTGGCGGATGCGCGGGTGAACTGGGCCGACGACCATGCGCTGACCGTGGTGATGGCCGCAAAAGGCTACCCCGGACCCTACAGCAAGGGAAGCGTGATCAACGGCTTGGACGGTTTGCCGGAAACCAGCATGGAAATCGTATTCCACGCAGGCACGACAGAGGCCGAAGGCAAGATCTCGGCGACCGGCGGGCGGGTTCTGAACGTTACCGCGCGGGGTGCCAGTCTGGCAGAGGCACAGGCGCGCGCCTATGCACTGGTGGACCGGATCGACTGGCCAGACGGCTTTTGCCGCCGCGACATCGGCTGGCGGGCGCTTTGATCAACGCGCAGTCCACTCTTGCTGCTACTTTGTTCTAAAAATACTCAGGGCGCTTCGGTCCGGACTGTTGCGACGTGAGTATTTAGAGAACAAAGTGGGGCTCAGGGCGCGCAGCCTCTGGCCGGATCGGCAGAGGCTTTTCCAGTATAAGGGCGCAGGTCTTTTGACGTCAGTCTGCCCCCCTGAAACCGCGTGGCGATCACACGCGACCAATCCGCGCTGACGGTGATCATCGCAGGGCCGTCGCAATCGGCAATGCCGCCGGTGATGTAACTGTCGCCGATGCGGTGATTGGTCAGCCCGCCGGATTGCGCAGCCTGCACCAGCTTTCCGCCTATGAGCCGCCAAACCATCAACAACCGCGCCAGATGCGGGCGGTCGATGTAGGCGATTTCCGTCCGGCCGTCGCCGTCAAGGTCGCTTATGCCGATCGGCGCAAGCCAGCGGTGGGTCCGACCGATGGCGGGGGTTGCGGCAACACGCCCGCCTTCGTCATAGACGGCAAGACGTGCGCCACGGGCAATATCGGTTTCCACCACGACCACCTCTGGCGCGCCGTCACCGTCCAGATCCGCAAGGCGGGGGGCGGTATCCTCGAACACAAAGCTTTCAGGCAGCACAAGCCGCAGGGTGCGGCCATCGGTCAAGACCAGTTCCAGCGTGCCATGCTCTATCGCATCGCCAAGGATGCCATGATCATAGCGCAGTGTGGGATCGGCATAGCGGGCAATGGCTATATCGGCCCGAGCATAGCCGCCCCCCAGTGTCGAAACAGTGCCGAGGGCCAGTGCCGCCAGCACCCGCCGCATCATATCTGTTTTTCGGGCATCTGCACGATCAGACCGTCCAGCGCGTCGGTGACCTTCAGTTGGCAGGTCAGGCGCGAACGGGCGGGGTCGGGCTGATAGGCGAAATCCAGCATATCCTCTTCCATCGCGTCCTTGGCGGGCAGCTTGTCGGCCCAAGCGGCATCGACATAGACATGGCAGGTCGAGCAGGCGCAGGCACCACCGCAATCGGCCTCGATGCCGGGAATGTTGTTGTCACGGGCGCCTTCCATCACGGTCATGCCGTTGGCAACGTCGACGATATGCTGTTTGCCGCCGTGTTCGATATACGTGATCTTGGCCATTGAGGTCCCCTTGGTCGTCAAAATTGTTCAGCCTTGTTTAGACAAGGCGATCTGGCCTTGCCAGCCCGTTTTGCGACACGCGCTGGTCACGCTTGCGTTAAATTACAAATGTTCTGCTTTCGTTTCCGCGTATTGGACCCCATGCACGCGCCCCCTCGCTGTCTCGCTGACCGGAGTCAGGTCAGGTGCGCGGCCAACCTTAGCGCTGTCGCGCGGGTGTAAAAAACGCTATGATGCGCCAAAGGGGGCAAAAGACCCCGCATATTGGCAAAAGCAGTGATGATCCGAATTGCATTTCTTGTGGGCCTTGGGGGCCTGTCGTTGAATGCCTGCGGTATGGTGCAGGGCAATGCCTCTGCGCCCGACAACGGGTTCAACCTTGTGCGCAGCAGTCAGGTTCCGCCGCCCCCCGGCGCCGAACCGGGCAGCTGCTGGGGCCGCGACATCACCCCTGCCGTACTGGAAACCGTCACCCATCAGGTGCAGGTCGACCCCGCAACGCAGGATGCCGCCGGCAAGATCCTTAGCCCCGCGACCTATCGCACCGAAACCACCCAGCAGATCGTGCAGGAAAGGGCGGTTGTGTTGTTCCAGACCCCCTGCCCCGATCTGGTCGACACGGAATTCACCGCCTCGCTGCAACGGGCGCTGTCTGCACGGGGCCTGTTCGCGGGCGAGATCAACGGCACCTACGACGGTCGCACCCAGCGCGCGGTGCGGGCGTTCCAGATGGCCGAAGGCGGGCCGAACAGCGGTATCCTGTCGCTGGAGGGCGCGCGGCTGTTGGGGCTGGTTGCTTACGAAAGGAGCGATTTATAGCCGCATGATCCCGCCAATGGACCGCAGACGAAAAAGGGCGCCACCGGGGCGCCCTTTGTCTTTGTATCGACAGGTTTATTATTCGACGGTCAGCGCGACAAAACGCGGGTCGCCGTCGCGGCGGACCAGAAGCAGCAGGGACTTGCGGCCAGCCTCTTTGGATTCGGCGATACGCTTGTCCAGATCAGAAACCGTGACGACCTTTTGCTGGCCCGCTTCGGTGATCACGTCACCGGCGCGCAGGCCTTTCTCGAAGGCTTCGCTCGTTTCGTCGACATTGCCCACAACCAGACCAGACGCCCCGACCGGCAGGTTCAGTTGCGTGCGCAACTCGTCCGACATCTCTGCCACGGTCAGGCCAAGCACGGTCTTTTCCACAGGCTCCGGCGCTTTGACAGAGGCCGGAACAGGCGATGCCTCGGCGGTTTCGCGGCGGCCAAGCGTGACCATCAGCGTCTGCGTCTTGCCGTCGCGGTTGACGACAACGCGCACGGCCTTGCCGACGGGCGAACTGCCGACGCGGCGGACCAGTTCACGGGTGTCAGAGACGTTGCCGCCATCGAACGAGGTGATCACGTCACCCGACAGGATGCCCGCCTCCTTGCCGGGGCCATCCGGCACGTCCGTCACCAGCGCGCCTTTGGCTTCGGCCAGCCCCATCGCCTCGGCGACATCGGGGGTGACGTCCTGAATGCGGACGCCCAACCAGCCACGGCGGGTTTCGCCGAACTCTTTCAACTGGTCCACAACCTTTGTCACAATCGCCGACGACATCGAGAAGCCGATACCGATCGACCCGCCGTTGGGCGACAGGATCGCGGTGTTCACGCCGACCACGCCACCGTCCATGTTGAACAGCGGCCCGCCCGAATTGCCGCGGTTGATCGCGGCGTCGGTCTGGATGTAATCGTCATAGGTGCCTGACAGCGCACGGCCGCGGGCAGACACGATACCGGCAGAAACCGAAAAACCCTGCCCCAGCGGGTTGCCCATGGCCATAACCCAGTCACCGACTCGCATCACGTCGCTGTCCCCGAACGGAACAAACGGCAGCGGCTCGTCGCTTTCGACTTTCAAAAGCGCGATGTCAGTGTTCGGATCGGTCCCGATCACCTTGGCAGGCAGTGACTTGCCCGAGAAGAATTCGATCTCGATCGCGTCGGCACCTTCGATCACATGGTTATTCGTAACGATGTAGCCATCCTCGGACACCACAAACCCGGACCCAAGGGCCTGACTGCGGCGCGGGGCACGATTTGGGCCACCGTTTCCGCCCTGCTGTCGGTCCATGAAGTCCCTGAAGAAGTCCTCGAACGGAGAGCCTTCGGGAACAATCGGGCCAGGACCGGTCGAGGCGGCGACGGTCGTTGATGTGGTGATATTCACAACCGACGGGCTGACCTTTTCGGCCAGATCGGCAAAGCTTTCTGGGGCGCCGCGCGCATGGGCCACCATCGTCTGGGCCATCAGCAGCATAAGGCCCAGAACAAAGAAAAGCATCGCCCGCGCGGGCGCTGAATTGGCGTGCTGGACGGGAACGGAAATTGCCTGAGGTCTCACTGCGAACTCCTTCTTGGTCGGCATGGCGCGACACGGCGAAATGTCGTTAGCGCTTTTCTTATATTTCGAACGACGGGCCCGGATTGCAACACAAAGCCGGTCTCGGCGCGTCACATGCGCGTGACTTTGGCGGCTCAGGCACCCGTTTGGGCAGAGTGTTTCAGGGGATCATCCAGCGTGCAAGCGAAACGAGTGCCGCGCCGGCCACAATTGCGATCAGGCCGATCAGGCGGCGCGCCTCGACGGGCATGTCGCGCAGGGCGGCCAGAATATCCTCGATACGCGAAGGGGCCAGTGCAAGCACCAGCCCCTCGACTAAACAGACACATCCTATTGCAAGGATGATCCAGCTCATTTATCGGCGCTGGTCGATGACTTCAGATAGTTGAAGAAGTCTGAATCCGGCGACATCACCATGGTCGAGTTGGAGCCTTTCAGCGCCTCCTCGTAGGCTGACAACGAGCGGTAGAATTCGAAGAACTCTGCATCGGCACCATAGGCAGCGGCATAGATGCCGGTGCGGCGCCCATCGGCCTCGCCTCGGGTGATTTCCGCCTGACGCTTTGCGTCCGAGACAAGCTCGACCACGGTCCGGTCGGCCTGGGCGCGGACACGTTGCGCCGCCTCTTCGCCGCGTGCGATCTCGTCGGCGGCCTCGCGTTCCCGCTCTGCCCGCATCCGTGCGAATGTGGCTTCGAGGTTCTGCTCTGGCAGGTCGCTGCGCTTCAGCCGCACGTCAACCACGGTCAGACCGATTTTCTCTGCCTGAAGACGGGCCGCATCGCGGATTAGGGCCATCAGGGCCGCGCGATCTTCGGACAGGATGTCGTTCGAGGTGACACCGCCCAATGTTTCACGCATCTGCGCCAGCAAGATGTCGGTCAGACGGATTTCCGCGGCGCGTGCACCGGCCCCGCCGACAGCCTGACGGAACCGCACAGGGTCGGCGATCCGGTAACGGGCGAAGGCATCGACCACAAGACGACGGTCGTCCAGCGGTGTGACCTCGATCGCATCGGTGTCGATGGACAGGATGCGGTCGTCATAGCGAACGACCTCCTGGATCAACGGGATCTTGAAATAAAAGCCCGGCGTTTCCTTGACGGAAATCACCTCGCCGAATTGAAGCACAAGCGCCTTTTCACGTTCGTCCACGATAAACACCGAAGACAGGATCGCAGCCGCGGCGATGACAAGGGCGGGAAGGCCGTAGGTTGCTAGTTTCATCAGTTGGTCCCTCCCGCGGCCGGTGTGCGGCGCAGTTCATTCAGCGGCAGATAGGGCAGAACACCATTCTGACCGCCGACGTTGTCGTCAAGAATGATCTTGTCGACGCCGCCAAGCACTTTTTCCATCGTTTCCAGATAAAGCCGCGTGCGCGTCACGTCCGGGGCTTTCTGGTATTCGGCAAGAACCGCACTGAAACGGCTCGCCTCGCCTTCGGCCTCGTTCACGACCTGTGCGCGATAGCCTTCGGCCTCTTCCAGCACCTGTGCTGCTTCACCGCGGGCACCCGCAAGCGCCTGGTTCGCATAGGCGTCGGCCAGCTTTTCAAGCCGGTCGCGCTGCTGCTCTGCCGCCTGCACTTCGCGGAAGCTGTCGATCACTTCACGCGGCGGATCAGCCTTGTCAAAGTTGACGCGGACGATGTTCACGCCACTGTCGTAGCTGTCCAGCGTCGACTGAACCAGTTCCTTGAGGCGCACCGCGATAGACGCGCGATCCCGGTTCAGGACAGGCGCAAGTTCGGATTGCGCGATAATCTCGCGCATGGCGGATTCTGCAACGGCGCGGACTGTTTCCTGCGGGTCACGCAGGTTGAACAGGAATTCCTGTGGATCCCGGATATTCCAGACGACCTGAAAGTCGATGTCGACGATGTTCTCGTCACCCGTCAGCATAAGACCTTCGTCGCTCCGCGAGCCACGCCCGACGCCGATCTGCTCGACCCGCTCGGTCGTAACCGACAGCACCTCTTTGGTGACAACCGGCCAAGGGGCAAAGTTCAGACCTTCCTGGCCGACATTATGGAATTTTCCGAGGAACAGTTCGACCGATTGCTCGGATGTATCAACGCGGTAGAACGATGCGAACGCCCAGACCGACACCACCGCCAAAAGACCAAGGCCCACGGTGCCGCGTGTCATTTTGGGCAACCCGCCGCCGCCCTGACCGCCGTTGCCGGACCCGCCACCGCGCCCGCCCATCAGGACGCGCAACTGCTCTTGGCCCTTTTTCATGATTTGTTCGATCTCGGGTATCTGCGGACCGTCGTTTCCGGGCCTGCGACCGCCACGGTTTTTATCACCGTCGTCGCCGCCATTGGATCCGCCTCCGCCCCAAGGTCCGCCGTTATTGCTAGCCATTCAGGTTAGTTCCCTTCTTTCCCAATCGAGACTTCCATTCCTAACTGGTCGTAAATCTTCAGAATTCAAGCGCCACACCCCAGAGTTTTCATCCAGCGCGCACCGGTGTTTTCATCGTGACCAGCTCTTCCGACATCGTCGGATGCACCGCAACGGTGCGGTCGAAGTCTTCTTTCGTGGCGCCCATCTTAAGCGCGATTGCGACCAACTGGATCAATTCGCCAGCATGGTCCGCGACGATATGACAGCCAAGAACCTTGCGGGTCTTCTGGCTGACAACAAGTTTCATCATCACGCGGTCGTCACGCCCTGCAAAGGCGGACTGCATCGCGCGGAAGGATGTGCAATAGACCTCGATCGGTTCCAGATCGCGGGCTGCCTCCTCGGTAAGCCCGACAGAGCCAAGCTCGGGGCGGGTGAACACCGCATTCGCCACCAACTCGTAGTCGGGCTTGGTGGGGTTGCCTTTGAACACCGTCTCGACAAAGGCCATGCCCTCGCGGATCGCCACAGGCGTCAGGTTGATCCGGTCGGTCACATCGCCCACCGCATAGATCGACGGAACGGCGGTCTGGCTGTAGTCGTCCACGACGATCTCGCCGCCGCGGCCCAGTGCGACGCCCAGCGCCTCCAGCCCCAGACCCGCCGTATTAGGCGTGCGACCGGTGGCGAACATGACCTGATCATAGGTTTTCGCGACGCCGTTGGTGTCCTTTACCCAAACCCCGTCGGCGGTTTTGTCAATCTCGAGCACATTGGTGCCGACATGCAGATCAATGCCCTGTTCGCGCATCAGTTCGGCGATATGCCCCCGCGCCTCTTCGTCGAAGCCACGCAAAATCTGCGCCCCGCGATAAAGCTGCGTCACCGCAACGCCCATCCCGTTCAGGATACAGGCAAATTCGCAGGCGATATACCCGCCACCGACAATCAGGATGGATTTTGGCAACGTTTCCAGTTGGAAAACCTCGTTGGACGAGATCGCATGTTCGGCCCCCTCCATGTCGGGCAAGAAGGGCTGGCCCCCTGTGGCCACCAGAATATGCTTGGCCGTCACGACGTCTCCGGTGGACAGTCGCACCGTATGCGGATCGTCCAGCGTCGCGCGGGCGTCATAGACGGTGACGTCCGAATTTTTCAACAGGTTGCGATAGACGCCTTCAAGCCGGTCAAGTTCGGCATGCAGCTTTGTGCGGAACTGCGCCCAGTCAAAGACACCGTCCGGCACATCCCAGCCATAGGCGCGGGCATCCGCGAACATCTCGCGGTAGCCCGATGCAAAAACCATCAGCTTTTTCGGAACGCACCCACGAATGACGCAGGTGCCGCCCATACGGTATTCCTCGGCCAAGGCGACACGCGCGCCGGTCGCCGCAGCCACCCGCGCGGCCCGCACCCCGCCAGAGCCGCCACCGATGACAAAAAGGTCGAAATCAAAGGTCATGGACTCTCCTAGTCGGTCATGTCCGAGAACAGGTTGTCGGTATCGAGAAAGTCGATCCGCTCTGATTCCACGGTGCCCGCGTTGATATCGCGCACCTCGACCCGACCGTCGCCATAGCCGATCACGACCGCATCGCAGATGTCGATGAACAGGCCGTTTTCGACGATGCCGGGGATCTGGTTCAACACCAGCGACAATTGCCGCGGGTTGCCGATGCGGTGCAGATGCAGATCAAGGATATAGTTGCCCTCGTCGGTGATGAAGGGCGTGTCCTGATTCAGGCGCAGGGTGCTGGTGCGCCCCAGCACATCCATCGAGATCAGAGTTTCCTCGACCAGCGCCTTGGTTGTCTGCCAGCCGAAGGGGATCACCTCGATGGGCAGCGGGAAGGCGCCCAGCGCCTCGACCTGCTTGGTGATATCGGCGATCACGATCATCTGGTCCGATGCGGTCGCCACGATCTTTTCCTGCAACAGCGCACCGCCGCCGCCTTTGATCAGGTTCAGGTCGGCGTCATATTCGTCGGCACCGTCGATGGTGACGTCCAGCCATTTGGCCTCGTCCAGACTGATCACCTTTATGCCCACGGACCGCGCCAGATCGGCGGTGCGGCTGGAGGTCGGAACACCGGTGATCTTCAAGCCGTCCTGACGCACCATCTCGCCCAGACAGCGCACCATCCATGCGGCGGTCGATCCGGTTCCAAGCCCCACCCGCATGCCGTCCTCGACATATTCGCACGCGCGTTTGGCGGCCACGAATTTGGCCTTGTCTATGGGGGATAGTTCTCCGGTCATGGCAGCGACTCCGTTTTGTTCATGCGCGGTTATAGGAAAGATGGGCACGGGGCGCGAGGGGGCAATGCACCTGAATTGCGGGTTTCAGCGCCGAATGGTCGCTTTCCATCTGGCAAATCCGGTATCCAGGGACCAGGTTGCGGGGATGACTCCGACCTACCGCCTGCATTACGCGCCCGACAACGCCTCTCTGATCGTCCGCCTTGTGCTGGACGAACTGGGCCAACCTTTCGAGACGACGCTGGTGGACCGCCGCGCGCAGGGCCAGCGCAACGCATCCTATCTGGCGTTGAATCCGAACGGGCTGATCCCCGTGCTGGAAACCCCCGACGGCCCGATATTCGAGACGGCGGCGATCTGCCTCTGGCTTGCCGACCGCCATCACGCCCTGTTCCCGCCGCCGGAGTCAGCCGCACGTGGCGACGCCCTGAAATGGCTGTTCTTCACATCGAACACCCTGCATGCAACGCTTAGAATGCTGTTCTATCCGGAAAACTACATTGGCCCCGATGCAGACGACCAGAGCCGGCTGCGCACCCGCCTACAGCAGAACCTGCGCGGCCATCTTCAGACCCTCGACGCCGTTGCCGCCACCCGCCCCGCCTGGCTGGGTGGCCGCGACGCGGGGGTGCTCGACTTCTACATTTCCGTCTGCCTGCGCTGGATCGCGCTCTATCCCAAGGGCGAAACCGACTGGTTCAGGTTGTCCGATACGCCGCATTTGCGCGCCCTTGCGGCGCGGACAGAGACGCGCGCCCCGGTTCGCCGTGCAATCATTGCCGAAGGACTGGGGGCAACGCCATTCACCCGCCCCGTCTATGCCACCCCACCACAAGGATCGGCCACCTGAATGTTCCTCAGCGTATTTGACATGTTCAAGGTCGGCATCGGCCCTTCGTCGTCGCACACCATGGGCCCTATGGTCGCCGCCGCGCGGTTCCTTGACCGGATGCGTGCCTCGCCGTTCCAGTTCGCCGGCGTCCGCGCGTCGCTGCACGGCAGCCTGGCCTTCACCGGCGTCGGACACGCGACAGACCGCGCCACGATTCTGGGGCTGGCGGGTTTTGCCCCCTCCACCTATGACGCCGCACTCGCTGACGCCGCCCTGATCCTGAACCGCAAGACCCGCAGGCTGACCCCCGAAGGCCTGCCGCCGCTGCGCTTTGATCCCGCCACTGATCTGGCGTTCGACTACGGCCCACCCCTGCCCGGCCATGCGAACGGAATGATCCTGATGGCGACCGATCCCCAGGGCGACGTGATTCTGCAAGAGACCTACTATTCCATCGGCGGCGGCTTTGTGATGACACAGGCAGAGCTGGCCGCAGGCAAGAACACCGATGACGGTGCGCCGGTGCCCTACCCGTTCAAATCGGCGGCAGAGATGCTGGAGATGGCCGCATCCAGCGGCAAAACCATTGCCCGGATGAAACGCGAGAACGAACTGTCCCGGATCAGCCCTGCGGCACTGGACGCCGGGATCAGCCGGATCTGGCAGGTGATGAACGACTGCATAGATCGCGGGCTGGCCACGGGCGGCATTCTGCCCGGCGGGCTGAACGTGCGCCGCCGCGCGCCGAACATCCACGCCCAGCTGAAGGCAGAGCAGGGCCTGAACATGACCGCGCCGCACACGATCAACGACTGGATGAGCACCTACGCCATGGCGGTAAACGAGGAAAACGCCGCTGGCGGGCAGGTTGTAACGGCCCCCACCAACGGCGCTGCCGGCGTGATCCCCGCCACGATCCGCTATTGGCTGGACCATGTGCCCGGGGCCGCACCTTCGCGTATCGGGGATTTTCTGCTGACCGCCGCCGCCGTGGGCGGGCTGGTAAAGCACAACGCCTCGATCTCGGGGGCGGAATGTGGTTGTCAGGCCGAAGTGGGCAGCGCCGCCGCGATGGCCGCCGCAGGGCTATGCGCCGTGATGGGCGGAACACCGGAACAGGTGGAAAACGCCGCCGAAATCGCGCTGGAGCATCACCTTGGCATGACCTGCGACCCGGTCAAGGGGCTGGTGCAGGTGCCCTGCATCGAACGCAACGGGCTGGGCGCGATCAAGGCGGTCAGCGCGGCCTCGTTGTCGCTGCGCGGCGACGGCATGCATCTGGTCAGCCTTGATGTCTGCATCGAGACCATGCGCCAGACCGGCGTCGATATGTCCGAAAAATACAAGGAAACCAGCCTGGGCGGGCTGGCCGTCAATGTGCCAAATTGCTGATACTTTGTTCCAGAAATACTCGAATTCCACGGTTGCCGCCATGCGCGCCACTGGCTAGCGTGGCGCCATGACCGGCGACCGCCCGCTTGTGGGTATCCTTTTCATGCTTGGCTTTTGCGTGCTGGCCCCGATGGGCGACGGCATTGCCAAACTGCTGGGCGACACCGTGCCGGTGGGGGTTTTGGTAACCGCGCGTTTCGCGCTTCAGGCGTTGTTCCTGATGCCGGTCGTCGTGCTGACGCGCCGCACCATGCGAATGACCCGCCGGGTGCTGGTTCTGACCACGCTGCGCACCGGGCTGCACATCACAGGCATTTCGGCAATGTTCCTGTCGCTGCGGTTCCTGCCTTTGGCTGACGCGATCGCCATCGCCTTTGTGATGCCCTTCATCATGCTGCTGCTGGGCCGCTATGTGCTGAACGAGGAAATCGGCACGCGCCGCCTGACCGCCTGCGCGGTGGGGTTCATTGGCACGCTTCTGGTGATCCAGCCCAGCTTTGCCTCAGTCGGGCTGGCGGCACTTTTGCCGGTGCTGGTCGCGGTGGTGTTTGCGCTGTTCATGCTGGTCACACGGCTGATTGCAAAGGAAACGGACCCTATCACGCTTCAGGCGATCAGCGGGGGCATGGCCTGCGTGCTGTTGGTGCCGGTCCTGTGGCTGGCCGATGGCACCGGTCAGCCCCTGCTGGACCCGGTGATGCCCGACACAGGCGACACCATATTGTTGCTGGTTCTAGGTGCCCTTGGCACGACCGCGCATCTGTTGATGACATGGTCGTTGCGGTTTGCCCCCTCGGCCACGCTTGCGCCGATGCAATATCTTGAAATCCCCTTTGCCACGCTGATCGGCTGGGTGGTGTTCCACGACCTGCCCAACGGGCTGGCGGCAGTCGGCATCGCCATTACGATCTGCGCGGGGCTTTATATTGTCGTTCGGGAAAGAGGCCTCAGTCGGCAGTTGGCGGCAGAAGCGCCCTGATCGCCTCGTTCAGGTGGTCGCGCGACAGGATCACCAGCATTCCCGCCCCCGACACCGATATCCGGACATGCGGCGCGCTTGTCTCGTTCGAGGTGCCGCTGCGGCCCCATGGCGCGAAACCGATGCCGTCCAGCGGCCAGCGCAGGCCAGAGGAGTGCGCGGTCAGGTCCGACAGCGGAAACAGCGACACGGTTGCCCCCACAGGCAGGGTCAGCGCCAGATCTGGCGGGCAGTGAAAGCAGATCTCGCTTGCGCCAATCAGAATCACCGGACGCCCCGCACGCCGCACCAGAACATTCAGCGTCGCCAGTTCATGGTCCAGCCGCCCGCCCAGAAACCCGACACCCAGAATCAGCGGTGCCTTAATGTTGCGCAGACATTTGTCGAAATCCGTGCTGTCCTGCTCGGAAATAAGGTGCAAACAAGACGGGGGTAGCGCGGCACGCGCCTTGTCCGATATACTGTCAAGGTCCCCGATGACGGCAACAGGCAAGTGCCCCGCCGCCAGCGCCGTATCCGCGCCGCTGTCGGCAGCCACCAGAATCGGGGCAAGATACAACGCGATATCAATGACTTCGGGTGAAGTGTGCCCTCCACCGACCAGCGTTACAGCATCATTTGTTTGAACAATCGGCGTCATCGTCACATCATTACCCCTGTTTTTGGAAACAAGCCACAATCCGAACACGAAATAATACGTTTAAAATACCAGTTTTGTTCATTTTCCAGAACCTGTGTATGGTAAACATTCCCTTGCTGGGTTGGGCAGAAAGCGAGCTACCGATGGTGGGTGCGAGTAAAATCCTAACCGTTTCTTACGGAACCTTCTCTTGCACACTTGAGGGTTTCGACGATTCTTTTTCCACGATGAAAGCCATCGCGGAGTATTTTCGGGACTTGGCGGCAGATGACCGCTATTTTGGCGCGGAACCTCCGACGCCGGATGCAGATATGCTGGCCCGGATTGCGGAAAAAGAAATCCAGAAACGGGTAGAAGCAAAGATACAGGACAACGGAGTCGTTTTGCGACCCCGCGTCGAAATGCAGCCCAGAGCCGCCGCAGCGCCTGCGCCTGTGGCAGAGCCGACGTATACTGCGGCGCAAGCGCTGGCCGATACCGGTCCGGTGACAGAGCCTGTGACAGCGGCAACTGCGGACGAATATGATTTCGACTCGGCCTCCTTTGATGATGCGGTGTTTGATGACGCGATCATTGATGAGACGCCCGAGGCCGCGACAACGCCCTCGATGGAGCTGGCCGCCGATGTTGCCGAAGGCACACAGGCCCCCGCAGACCCGGACGAGACTGTCGATGATCTTGACATCGCGGGCCTTTTGTCAGGCGAAGAGTTCGCCGAAGACATCGAGCCCGCCCCTGTTGCCCCGGCACCGGTTTATACCAAAGTGATTTCCGATACGGAATCGGTCGCGGCAAAGCTTCAGCGCATCCGCGCCGTTGTGGCCAAGGCCGACACCGCCGCCAAAATCGCGCCAGCCGCCTATTCCGAAGACGAACACGCCGAGGACCTGTCGCTTGCAGCGGTCACCGGAACGCCCGACGAGGCCGAGGATTTGGCCGACGTGGCTGAAGACATGGCTGAAGCCGCACCCCAGCCTGTCGAAGAGCCGGTTGCCGAGCCTTTGGCGGCGCAGGACTACGACGAGGCAGACTTCGATATCGGCACCTTTATGGTCGACGCCTCGGACGAAGATGAAGAGACTGCGATAGAAGAACCTGCCGACGTCGAGGACGAGGACTTTTCAGGGGTCGCCGCATTGGTTGCCGAAGCAGACCTGAACATCGAAACCAACGTTGTGGAAACCACCGAAGTCACCGAAAGCAACGTCGCACAAGACGAGGGTCCAGAGTTTTCGGAAGAGATGCCTGCCCCGGCCCCTGCGGCGCAACGCGCACGATCGCGCGTGATCAAGGTCAAACGGGCCGACTATGAAAAAGCCGTCGCCACGGGCGGACGCGGGCTTGCCGATCTGATCGACGAGACAGCGCCGCTGCCTGAAAAAACCGAACCGCTGGACGACACCGGCCTTTCAGCCGAAGCCGAAGCAGACCTGATGCAGGAACTGGCCGAGGTGGAACGCGAAGCCGAAACGACCCGTCGCGTGGACCGCGAAGGCCGCGCCGTTCTGGCCCGCGTGGACACAGGCAAGGAAGACTCGGTCAAACGAATTCTGGATGAAACCAACACCAAGCTGGACAATCCCGAAAGCAAGACCCGCCGCTCTGCCATCGCGCATCTGCGTGCTGCCGTCGCGGCAACGGTCGCCGACCGCAAGGTCACGGGCGGCGCGGGCATCGACAAAGACGAAAGCCTGACCTACCGCGCGGATCTGGCCAAGGCCGTCCATCCGACACGCGACGGCAAGGCGACACCGGGCGTCAACCGGCCTGCCCCGCTGGTTCTGGTGTCGGAACAGCGCATCGATCAGGCCAAGCCAGAGCAGCCGGGCATGGTGCGGCCGCGCCGTGTGGCAGCCACCCCGGTGGTGCTGCGCAAGGTCGAGAACACCTTCCACGAGGATCTTGATCAGGAGGATGCCGGCGAGCAGCGCGACGAAAGCGATACCGCCAACATCTTCCGTGACAGCGCCAGCTTTGCCGAGTTCGCCGAAAGCCTTGGCGCAACTGAACTGCCCGACCTGCTGGAAGCCGCAGCAGCCTACGCGGCCTTCGTTGAAGGGCGTCCGCATTTCTCGCGGCCCCAGATCATGCAGAAAGTGGCAACCTATAGCGCGAAAGACGGGTTCAGCCGCGAGGCCGGGCTGCGGTCGTTCGGGATGTTGCTGCGTCAGGGCAAAATCCAGAAGCTGGAGCGTGGACAGTTCACCATCGCGAAATCGACCCGCTTCAAGCCAGAGGCGCGTTACGCAGGCGAGTAAGCTATAGATGAACGGCAAAAGGCGGGACGATCACCAGATGATCGCCCCGCCTTTTTTGTATTTGAAAGAGAAGTCGAGTATTTTCGCCGAGAAGATGAACAACTTTGTTCTCTAAATACTCGAATTCAGGGGCCTTAATCCGCGCTGTCCTTGGCATCGGGGTCGGCCTGTCCGATGCCGCGAAAGACCATTTTGAACGGGATTGCCCAAAGTACGCCCAATCCGACGTAAACCAGCAGTTCCACCAGAATAGACGGGCGGTCCAGCAGACTGACCGCCTTGACCGCGACGATGATGTAGACCGGCAAGCCGATCAGCAGGATCACCAGCGACCAGCGGCGGCGCGCTTTGTATGACAGGGCCATGGCGGGTCGTCAGTCGGCGAAGGGGTCGGTCACCAGAATGGTGTCGTCCCGCTCCGGCGAGGTGGAAAGAAGGGCGACGGGGCACTGGATCAACTCTTCGACGCGGCGCACGTATTTGATCGCCTCGGCGGGCAGTTCGGCCCAGCTGCGCGCGCCTGCGGTGCTTTCGCTCCACCCTGGCATGGTCTCGTAGACCGGAGTCACCCGCGCCTGCTGATCTGCCGCAGTGGGAAGATAGTCCAGCGCCTTGCCGTCCAGCATGTAGCCTGTGCAGATCTTCAGCTCTTTGAAGCCGTCCAGCACGTCCAGCTTGGTCAGCGCGATGCCCGACACGCCGGAGGTTGCGCAGGTCTGGCGCACCAGAACTGCATCGAACCAGCCGCAGCGCCGCTTGCGCCCTGTGACGGTGCCGAATTCGTGGCCGCGTTCGCCCAGACGCTGGCCGTCCTCGTCGAACAATTCGGCGGGGAACGGGCCTTCGCCGACACGGGTCGTATAGGCCTTGACGATGCCCAGCACGAAATCAATCGCGCCCGGCCCGATGCCGGTGCCTGTGGCGGCCTGCCCTGCGATCACATTCGAGGATGTGACAAAGGGATAGGTGCCGAAGTCGATGTCCAGGAGCGCGCCCTGCGCCCCTTCGAACAGGATGCGTTTGCCGGCACGGCGCTTTTCGTTCAGCACCTTCCACACGGGGGCGGCGTAGGGCAGGACCTGGGGGGCGATGTCCCGCAGTTTGGCCAGCAGCTCGTCGCGGTCGATCGGGTCCATCCCCAGACCACGGCGCAGCGCGTCATGGTGCACCAGCAGGCGGTCGACGCGCAATTCCAGCGTCGCATCATCTGCCAGATCGGCCACGCGAATGGCGCGACGACCGACTTTATCCTCGTAGGCCGGGCCGATGCCGCGACCTGTGGTGCCGATCTTTGCAACGTCGGTCTGGGATTCGCGGGCGCGGTCCAGTTCGCCGTGAACCGGCAGGATCAGCGGCGCGTTCTCGGCGATCATCAGGTTCTCGGGCGAAATCTCGACGCCCTGACCGCGCAGCTTGGCGATCTCTTCGATCAAGTGCCATGGATCAAGGACAACGCCGTTGCCGATCACCGAAAGCTTGCCGCCGCGCACGATGCCAGAGGGCAGCAGCGACAGTTTGTAGACTTTGCCTGCAATCACCAGCGTGTGACCGGCATTGTGACCGCCCTGAAAGCGCGCAATCACATCGGCGCGTTCGCTGAGCCAGTCAACGATCTTGCCTTTTCCCTCGTCACCCCATTGGGCGCCCACAACAACGACGTTGGCCATTTCTATATCCTAGTGTTCAGGAAAACCGCGGCCCGTATAGCCGCCGACGGGCGTCTATGAAACAGCTAATTCGATGCAAGGCTGGACACAGGCCCCTGATTTCGTCAAATCATAGGCAAAACAGGGCAGAACGGGAGACAAGATGTTCGGATTTTTCCTGCGATGGCTGTTTGCCTTTGCTCTTTTGGCGGTCACTTTCAACCCGACGCGCTGGAATTATACCCGCTGGGCGATGGAAAATTACCAGAGCCAGCTGTCGGTGACCGTGCTTGCGGGGCTGATATTGTTTATCGGCTACATCATCTACCTGCGCGCCACGCTACGCTCTATCGGTGGATTGGGCATGTTTCTTGTGGCGGCCGTGGTGGGTGCGCTGATCTGGGTGTTGATCGACTGGGGCATTCTGGCGCTTGGGAACCGCGACCAGAAGGTCTGGCTTGGACTTCTGGCGCTGTCGGTCGTTCTGGGCATCGGTCTGTCCTGGAGTTTTGCGCGGCGCGCGATGTCGGGACAGTTCGATGTGGACGAGACCGACGAATAGCCGCAATCTTGGGGTTGCGGGCGGGCGGCTGTCCGACTAGATAACCCCATCACAAGTAATAGGGCCGGTTTTCATGGAAAACGTCATCCTCGTCATCCACCTGATCCTCGCGATCTGCCTGATCGGCGTCGTTCTTTTGCAGCGCTCCGAAGGCGGCGGCCTGGGTATGGGCGGCGGTGGCGGTGGCGGTGCGATGTCCAGCCGCGCTGCGGCGACGGCATTGGGGAAACTGACCTGGATCTTTGCCATCGCCTTTATCGGCACATCCATCGCGCTGACGGTTGTTGCGGCCAAGAACTCTGCCGGTGGATCGGTTGTCGACCGTCTGGGCATTCCTGCGCCGGTTCAGCAGACCGCGCCTGTCGCACCGCTGGGGACAGACCTGCTGCCCCCGACAACGGGCGATGCCCCCCTGACGCCACCGCGTGCAGATAACTGATATCACACTATAGTTTGCCCGCAGGGCAGTCTTGCTCACATCATGTTGCGGTCTGGTTGCGGGCAGAGCGCAAATAGTCTATGTCTTAAATCCCGTGATACATCGATTCTGACGGATCGGCGCGATCAACAAAAAATGCAAAAGTTCACGGGGGCTTCCGACACATGGCACGCTATATTTTCATCACGGGCGGGGTTGTGTCGTCTTTGGGCAAAGGCCTTGCATCGGCGGCTTTGGGTGCCTTGTTGCAGGCGCGCGGCTATTCGGTCCGCCTGCGGAAACTTGACCCCTACCTGAACGTCGATCCCGGCACGATGAGCCCGTTCGAGCATGGCGAAGTCTTTGTCACCGACGATGGCGCAGAAACCGATCTGGACCTTGGCCACTACGAGCGGTTCACGGGTGTCTCGGCCCGCAAAACCGATTCCGTGTCGTCCGGGCGGATCTATTCCACCGTTCTGGAAAAGGAACGCCGCGGCGATTATCTGGGCAAGACCATTCAGGTGATCCCCCATGTCACCAATGAAATCAAAGACTTCCTGCATGTCGGTGAAGACGAGGTTGATTTCATGCTGTGCGAAATCGGTGGCACCGTCGGCGACATCGAGGGCCTGCCCTTTTTCGAGGCGATCCGCCAGTTTGCTCAGGACAAACCCCGTGGCCAGTGCATTTTCATGCACCTGACCCTGTTGCCCTATCTTGCTGCCTCAGGAGAGCTGAAAACGAAACCGACGCAGCATTCGGTCAAGGAACTGCGGTCCATCGGCATCGCGCCGGACGTTCTGGTGTGCCGGTCAGAACATCCGATCCCCGAGAAAGAGCGCGAGAAAATCGGGCTGTTCTGTAACGTCCGCAAGGAAAGCGTCATTGCGGCCTATGACCTTAAATCGATCTACGAGGCGCCGTTGGCCTATCACCGCGAGGGGCTGGATCAGGCGGTTCTGGATGCCTTTGCCATCAGCCCTGCGCCCCGCCCCGATCTGACTGTCTGGGAAGACGTGGCGGACCGCGTGTTCAACCCCGAAGGCGAGGTCAAAATCGCCATCGTCGGCAAATACACCCAGTTGGAAGACGCCTATAAATCCATCGCCGAGGCGCTGACCCATGGCGGCATGGCAAACCGCGTGCGGGTCAAGGTGGAATGGGTCGACGCAGAGCTGTTCGACCGCGAAGATCCCGCTGCCCATCTTGAAGGCTATCATGCGATCCTGGTGCCGGGCGGCTTTGGCGAGCGCGGAACAGAGGGCAAGATCAAAGCGGCGCAATTCGCCCGAGAGCGCAAGGTGCCCTATCTGGGGATCTGCCTTGGTATGCAGATGGCCGTGATCGAGGCTGCGCGCAATCTGGCGCATGTGGCCGATGCAGGGTCCGAGGAATTCGACCACGAATCCGGGAAAAAGCGTTTTACGCCCGTTGTTTACCACCTGAAGGAATGGGTGCAGGGCAACCATGTGGTCGAACGCAAGGTTGGCGATGACAAGGGCGGCACGATGCGCCTTGGGGCCTATACCGCCAAACTGTCCGAAGGGTCGCGGGTTGCCGGTATCTATGGCGCGACCACGATCGAGGAACGCCACCGCCACCGCTATGAGGTGGACACAAAGTTCCGCGAGCAGCTGGAGGCCTGCGGCATGGTCTTTTCCGGCATGTCGCCCGACGGCAAACTGCCCGAGATCGTCGAGATCAGGGACCACCCGTGGTTCATCGGCGTTCAGTATCACCCCGAACTGAAGTCGAAACCCTTTGCCCCGCACCCGCTGTTCGCCGATTTCGTGCGCGCCGCTGTGGAAACCTCGCGTCTGGTCTGACGCGTCACCGATCAGGCGGCGTCCAATCGGTCTGGACCGCCTTGCGCGCGCGCAGCCGCAGCGCAAGGCCGATCGACACGCCGACCCCGATGGCGACCGTCAGATCCACCAGCACCGTCAAGACAAGCGTCACCAACAGCAACATCTTGTCCGGCGTGGGCGCGGCCAGATAGCCCGCCCATTTGTGCGGCTCGCTCATATTCCATGCGGTCAGGATCAGCAGCCCCGCCAGCGCGGGCATCGCCAGCATCCCCACCGCAGGCCCGGCGACCAGCATGAACCCCAGAATAACCACGGCATGGATGATCCCGGCAACCGGCGTCCTCCCGCCCGCGCGGATGTTCGTGGCGGTGCGTGCGATGGCGCCGGTCACGGGCATCCCCCCGAAGACCGACGATGCGACATTGGCCACGCCCTGCGCCAGCACCTCTGCATTGGGGCGGTGCCTTGTCCCGATCATCCGGTCCGCAACCATGGCCGACAACAGCGATTCCACCCCCGCCAGAAAGGCGATGACAATGGCCGACGGCAGCAGCGATGTGATCCGGTCCAGCGACAGTGCCGGCAGATGCGGCGCGGGCAGGCCGGCGGGCAGCGCCCCGAACCGCGATGCGATGGTATCGACCTGCAGGGCCCCGGCCGCCACCAGCGCCGACCCGATGGCGACCGCCACGATCAACCCCGGCAATTTGGGTGCGGCGCGCCGAAAGGTGACGATCAGCACCATGGTCAACAGGCCCACCCCCAGCGCAGGCAGGTTGAAGGTGTCTTTTGCCCCCCATAATGCGGGCAGCTTTTCCAGAAAATCGGCGGGCACCGCGGCCATCTGCAACCCCAAAAGGTCCTTGACCTGCGACACCGCGATGATCACAGCGATGCCGATGGTAAAGCCGTTCACGACCGCCTCTGGCACGTATTCGATCAGGTTGCCGACCCGCAGGTATCCGGCCGCGATCAGGATCAGCCCCGCCATGAAAGTCGCAATCACCAGCCCGTCATATCCATGTGTGGCAATCACCCCGTAGATCACAACGATGAACGCCCCCGTCGGCCCGCCGATCTGCACGCGGCTGCCGCCCAATGCCGAAATCATGAAACCACCGACGATCGCCGTCACCAGACCTTGCGCCGGTGTCGCCCCCGAGGCGATGGCAATGGCAAGACTAAGCGGCAGCGCCACCATTGCCACGGTGACACCCGCGATCAGATCGGCGCGAAACAGCGCCCGGTTATAGGATTTCAGGCTTGAAACCAGTTCTGGCAACAACATTCGAACAGCCTCGCTTTATGGATGTGACCCGACGGCCATGGCCGCAACCTCTGCCCCTTTTTCCGGAATAGCAATCGCTGCAACATGGATGGTGCGTTGCAATGGCTGCGGAATTCCGGCTAGGTCAGGGCAACGCAAAGGGGTTAACATGCTTTCCTACCAACACAGCTATCACGCCGGAAACATGGCGGATGTCCACAAGCACGCGCTGCTGGCGTGGGTTCTGGATTATCTGACCCGAAAGGACAAACCGCTGTCCTATATCGAAACCCACGCGGGGCGCGGCCTGTATGATCTGACCGCCGAAGAGGCGTTGAAAACAGGCGAGGCGGCGCAGGGGATCAACCGCGCCGAGGGCTGGTTCGCCAAGGATCACCCCTATCTGCGGATGCTGTCGGAAACCCGCGCCGTGTTCGGGCCGGATGCCTATCCCGGCTCGCCCCTGATCGCGACTTTGGCGTTGCGGGCGGGCGACAGCCTTCAGTTGGCAGAGCTTCACCCGCAGGAAAACGCGGCACTGCGCGGCAATCTGGCGATGTATTCCGCCAAGGTGCACGACACCGACGGGTTCGCCATGGCGCAGGCCATCTGCCCGCCGACGCCGCGCCGTGGCCTGATGCTGATCGACCCGAGTTTCGAGGTAAAGGCGGATTACGACGCGATGCCGCGCTTTATCCAGACCATCCACCGCAAGTGGAATGTGGGCACGATTATCTTGTGGTATCCGATCCTGACCTCTGGTGCGCACCGTGTGATGGTCGCCGATCTGGAGAACATGGAGCTGAAGGACAGCTTTCGCCACGAGGTCACATTCGGCCCCGCCCGCGACGGCCACCGCATGACCGGAAGCGGTTTGTTCGTTGTCAACGCCCCCTACGGCATGCAGGATGAGGCAAAGCGCCTGACCAAGATGTTCGCCAAAGCCTGAAAGGACTGCCGATGCCCAAAGCCTATTGGATCGCCCATGTCGATGTGCGCGACGCGGCAGTCTACGACACATACCGCGCCGCCAATGCAGCCCCGTTTGCCAAATACGGTGCCAAATTCCTGATCCGGGCCGGTGCGCAACAGGTGCACGAAGGCGCGGCAAAGCCCCGCACTGTGGTCATCGAATTCGCCGATCTGGCCACGGCACAGGCCTGTTATGACAGCCCCGAATACAAGGCCGCGAAGGCGCTGCGCGATCCGGTGTCGGACGCGGATCTGGTGATTGTCGAAGGGTATGGCGACTGATCCCCGCCCCTGCTCCGCAAATATTTACCGGCGAAGGCCGTGAACCGTCTTTCCGCAGCCGCACCACCACTCTATATCTTTGGCCATGTTTGCAGATTTCCTGAAACGGCTGATCCAGCCGCAGCCCGCCCGCCTGAACGATATTGACGCCCGCCTTGCGCTGGCCGCCCTTCTGGTGCGCATCGCGCGATCGGACGGCGACTATGCCCCCGAGGAGGTCGGGCGGATCGACCGCATCCTGATGTCGCGATACGCCCTGTCGGCCTTCGAGGTGGTGTCACTGCGCAGAAATGCCGAAATACTGGAATCAGAGGCCCCCGATACCGTGCGGTTCACCCGCGCGATCAAGGACGCTGTGCCCTACGAGGACCGCGAAGGCGTGATCGAGGCGCTGTGGGATGTGGTGCTGGCCGACGGCGTGCGCGACACGGACGAAGACACACTGCTGCGCCTTGTGGCGAATCTGTTGGGGGTCAACGACCGCGACTCTGCGCTGGCGCGCCAAAGGGTCGAGGCAAAGCGCCCGTGATCGCCGCATTGCCGATGTACGACAGGGTCGAGACGGCAGCGGCAAACGACAGGTTCTGGGCGCTGATCCGCGACGCGCTGGGATACGGGCCTGCGGGCCTGACCCGCAGCGCTGATTTGCACGCCACATGGCTTTGCCCCGATCTGGTGCTGTCGCAGACCTGCGGCATGCCCTACCGAACCTTTCTGCATGGCAAGGTGTCGCGCATCGGCACGCCGGATTACGGCGTCGACGGGTGCCCGGCGGGCTACTACCACAGTGTGTTCATCAAGCGCGCCGATGATCCGCGCGACACGGTTGCCGAACTGGCCAACGCCCGGTTCGCCTATAACGACGCGGGGTCGCAATCGGGTTGGGCAGCCCCCTTTGCCCATGCGGCAGGCCTTGGGGTCACGCTAAGGACCACCATGCAGACCGGCGGGCATCGGGCATCCGCCCTGGCCGTTCATGAAAACCGTGCCGATTTCGCGGCGATCGACGCGGTGACATGGGCGATGATCCGGCGCTATGACGCCTATGCCAAAGACCTTGTGGTGTTTGACAGAACCACCCCCACCCCCGGCCTGCCCTATATTGCGGCCCTTGGCGCGAATACACAGGATCTGCGCCGCGCCATGGGTGCCGCAATCGACGCGCTTTCCCGCGAGGATCGCGACACGCTGTTGATAAAAGGGCTGGTGGCGATTCCCGATGACGCCTATCTGGCCGTTCCCAACCCGCCTGCGCCGTAATCTTTTGCCCGGAAATCGGGCGAAACTGTCGCGTTCCCTTGCGTCACCGGCGCTTTGAGCGTTGCAATTATGACTGTTTTACGACGTAATCCGGCGTGAACGGACCTAACAAAGACGAACAAGTGACTGCGAACACGCCCCCCGTCATCCAGATCAAGAACCTGCACAAGGCCTATGGGTCGTTAGAGGTGCTGAAAGGCGTCGACATCGCGGCAAAGCGCGGCGATGTGGTGTCGCTGATCGGGTCGTCGGGGTCCGGCAAGTCGACGCTGCTGCGGTGCTGCAACCTGTTGGAGGACAGCCAGCAGGGCGATATCCTGTTCGAGGGCGAGCCGATCACATGGCGCGGCAAAGGGCTGGACCGGCACCCCGCCGACAAGGCACAGGTGCTGCGGATCCGCACGAACCTGTCGATGGTGTTCCAGCAGTTCAACCTATGGGCGCATATGACCATCCTTCAGAACGTGATGGAGGCACCGGTGACGGTGCTGGGACAGGATCGCGCCGTGGTCGAAAAACGCGCCCGCGACCTGCTTGCCAAGGTCGGTATCGGCGACAAATGCGATGCCTTTCCCGCGATGCTGTCGGGTGGCCAGCAGCAACGCGCCGCCATTGCGCGTGCGCTGGCGATGGAACCCAAGGCCTTGTTGTTCGACGAGCCCACATCGGCCCTTGATCCAGAACTGGAGCAGGAAGTTGTGAAGGTTATCAAAGATCTGGCGAACGAGGGTCGGACCATGATCCTTGTGACCCATGACATGCGGCTGGCAGGCGACGTGTCCGATCACGTCGTATTCCTGCACCTCGGCAAGATCGAGGAGCAGGGCCCGCCGTCAGAGGTTTTCGGCAACCCGAAAACCGAAAGGCTGCAACAGTTCCTGAGCGCGACTGTCTCTGCCTAAGCAAAATAAAGCGTTCTATGATTGGGAGCTACCACGTGAAAAAACTGATTCTGGCGACAGCCCTTCTGGCCCTGACCGCGGGTGCATCGATGGCACAAACCGTGCGTCTTGGCACCGAGGGCGCCTACCCTCCGTACAACTTCATCAACGACAAGGGCGAAGTCGACGGATACGAGCGTGATCTGGGCGACGAGCTGTGCAAGCGCGCTGCGCTGACCTGCGAATGGGTCACCAACGACTGGGACAGCATTGTTCCAAACCTTGTCTCCGGCAACTATGACGTGATCATCGCGGGCATGTCGATCACCGACGAGCGTGATGCGGTCATCGACTTCACCCAGAACTACATCCCGCCTGCCGCCTCGGCCTATGCAGCACTTTCGGCTGATGTCGATGTCGCGGGTATCGTGGCTGCACAGGCCGCCACCATTCAGGCGGGCCATGTTGCAGAATCCGGCGCGACCTTGCTGGAATTCGCAACCCCTGACGAAACCGTCGCGGCGGTGCGCAACGGCGAGGCCGACGCTGTGTTCGCCGACAAGGATTTCCTTGCGCCAATCGTCGCTGAATCCGGCGGCGCGCTGTCGTTTGCCGGCACGGACGTGCAACTGGGCGGCGGCATCGGCCTTGGCCTGCGCGAGTCCGACGGCGAACTGAAGGGCAAACTGGACGCCGCCATCGGCGAGATGAAGGCGGACGGCTCGTTGAATGCGATGATCGTCAAATGGTTCGGCGCTGACGCCACCGTTTACTGATCAGGCAACGGGGCGGGGCCGAATGCGGTCCCGCCCCTCAGGCACCCATGTTCACCTATTGCACAGATCCCGCTGCCCTTGATGGCCTGACATGGCTTTCCTGTTATTTGACAACGGGAAAGCATATGGCGTTCTATTGGTCGTTCCTGACCGTTATGGCGCTGATGCTGGTCACCGCCCCCAGTGCGATGGTGCTGGGGTTTGGTGGCGCAATGGCGGCGCGGTCGCATATCGCTCCGCTGCGTTGGATCGGCAAAATCTATACCGCGATGGTGCGCGGCATTCCCGACATCGCGTTCTTCCTGTTTGTGCCGATCGCCATGGATCAAGGGTTCGAATACCTCCGCCACAAGGTGAAATGCCCCGACTGGGATCAGCCGATCCGGCAGGGCAGCGATTTCGTGGTCTGCGCGCAGGCGAAACTGCCGTTATCCTCGTCACCGCAATGGGTCCATGAATCCTATGGGTTTTTCCTTGCCGTGCTGGCATTTGCCATTGTGTTCGGCGCCTTTGCCGCCAACGTCCTGTCCGGCGCGATGCAGGCGGTTCCGCGCGGGCAGCTTGAAACAGCCGAGGCCTACGGCATGTCCCGCCGCCAGACATTCTGGCGGATCATGGTGCCGCAGATGTGGGTCTACGCCCTGCCCGGCCTATCGAACCTCTGGATGATCCTGATCAAGGCGACGCCGCTGCTGTTCCTGCTGGGCGTGCCCGATATTGTTTATTGGGCGAAAGAGTTGGGGGGATCTAAAACCTCGGCCTATGCCTACCCGCACCCGGACTGGCGGCTTTACTATTTCCTTGGGTTGCTGGTGTTTTATCTAAGCCTGACCAAGCTGAGCGAGGTCATTCTGGCCCGTTTGACCACCCGCCTGACCCTTGGGCAGGCCACGGTTGCCGGCGAAGCGCAGCGAAAGGCCCGCGCATGAGCTGCCTTCAGACCATCCAGGCCTATGGCCTAAGGTCCATCGGCATAGGCGAGCGGCTTTTGCCGCGATCGGATTTCGACCTTTGCCAGCAGTTCACGTTGATCGGGTCCGGCCTGATCTGGAACGTCTATTTCGGGATCATGGCGCTTGCCTTTGGGTTCATGTGCGCAATCGGGCTAGCCATGGCAAAGGCCAGCCCCCGCGCGTGGATGCGCAAACCGGCTGAATGGTTCATCTTTGTCTTTCGCGGATCACCGCTGTTCATCCAGTTCTTCCTTGCCTACGAAACCTTCGTCATGCTGCCCCGCGCCGGGGTCGAGATCAATCTGGGGCTGGTCGAACTGACGGTCCAGACCTCCTGGCTGACAAAGGCATGGGCAGGGGCGCTGATCGTTTTGTTCCTGAACACCTCTGCCTATTCCGCCGAGATTTTTTACGGCGCGCTGCGGTCGATCCCCAAGGGCGACGTCGAGGCGGCGGACGCATACGGCCTGACCGGCTGGACACGGTTCCGCAGGGTCATCTGGCCCACCATGCTGCGCCTGGCATGGCCCGCCTACACCAACGAGGCGATCTTTCTGTTCCACGCCACGACACTGGTGTTCTTTTCAGGCTTTCCCGCATGGCAGCAAAAGGGCGACGCCCTTTACTATGCCAGCTATTTCGCGGACAAGACATTCAACCCCTTCGTGGCATACCCGATCGTGGCCTTCTATTTCATTCTGGTGACACTGTGCATCATCACAGTTTTCGGGGCGATCAATTATCGCCTGAACCGTCACCTTCCCCAGGGCGCGCGCATGCGCCTCCGCATCCGACCACAGGTAATCAGATGAGCTCCTGGCTCCAAGACAACCCCGACGTAAGAACCATCCGTGTCGCCGCAGTGGACCTGAACGGTCAGGCCCGCGGAAAACGCATTCCGGCCCGTTTCGCCAGCAAAATCGAAGAGGACGGCACCCGCTTTCCGCTTTCGGTCATGAATCTGGATATCTGGGGCGAGGACATCGAGGACAGCCCGCTGGTGTTCGACAGCGGCGACCCCGATGGGGTTCTTCTGCCGACGGACCGCGGTTTTGTGCCAATGCCATGGCTGGACGCGCCGACGGCCTTGCTGCCCTTGTGGATGTATCACGAAGATGGCCGCCCGTTTGACGGCGACCCGCGCCATGCGTTGGCCCGCGTCGTGGACCGCTACAAGGCGCTTGGCCTGACGCCCGTCGTGGCAACCGAGATGGAGTTTTACCTGATCGACGACAGCGGCAAGAACCTGCGCGTGCCCCGCTCGCCGAAATCCGGCAAGCGCCGGACGGGGGCCGAGACGCTGGCGCTGCGGGCGCTTGATGCCTTTGACCAGTTCTTTACCGACCTTTACGACGCCTGCGAAGCCATGGATATTCCGGCAGATACCGCCATTTCCGAGGCGGGGCTGGGCCAGTTCGAGATCAATCTGGTGCATGTGCCCGATGCCCTGCGCGCCGCCGACGACGCCTATCTGTTCAAGATGCTGGTCAAGGGGCTGGCCCGCAAACACGGCTTTGCCGCCAGTTTCATGGCCAAACCCTACGAGGAATTCTCGGGCAACGGGATGCACACGCATTTTTCGGTGCTGGACCGCGACGACAACAACATCTTTGCCGATGGCACGGCGCAGGGCACCCCTGCCCTGCTGCACGCGATTGCCGGATGTATGGCTGCGATGCACGACAGCGCGCTGCTGTTCGCGCCCCACGCCAACAGCTACGAGCGGCTTGTTCCGGGCGCCCATGCGCCCACCGGCATCTGCTGGGCCTATGAAAACCGCACCGCCGCGATCCGCGTGCCGGGCGGCAGCCCCGCCGCGCGTCGCGTGGAGCACCGCGTGGCGGGCGGCGACATCAACCCCTATCTGATGCTGGCCGGTGTGCTTGGGGCTGCCCTGATCGGGATCGAGGACGGCCTGTTGCCGCCGCCGCCCATCACCGGCAACGCCTATAAGGCGGAACTGCCGCAACTGCCCGGCACATGGGCAGAGGCGATTGATGCCTTTGAGAAAAGCCCGGTCATCGCGCGGATTTTTCCGCCGATGATGATCGACAATCTGGTGCGGACCAAGCGGCAGGAAATGCACTATATGGCCGATCTCAGCGACGAAGAGCAGACAGAGCTTTACCTCGACACGGTCTGATCCGCAAAATCGACCCCCTTGCCGCGCGCGGCGGCGAGGGGTAGCATTTTGGCGACAACTCCTATTGGTGACCTATGAAAATCGGTATTTTACAGACCGGCCATGCTCCGGACGCGCTGCTGGAACCCTTCGGCGATTATGACCTCATGTTCAAAAAGCTTCTTGCCGGACAGGGGTTCACATTCGAGAACTACCGCGTTGTGGACATGGAATTCCCCGGCGGCCCCGACGCAGCCGACGGCTGGCTGATCACCGGATCACGCCACGGCGCCTACGAGGATCTGCCGTTTATCGCCCCGTTGATGGATCTGGTCCGCAACATCTATGCCGCGGCGATCCCCATGGTCGGCGTCTGTTTCGGCCACCAGATCATCGCACGGGCCTTGGGCGGCACGGTCGAAAAGTTCAAAGGCGGCTGGGCGGTTGGCCCGCAGACCTATGATATGAACGGCGAAAAGGTAACGCTGAATGCCTGGCATCAGGATCAGGTCACCGAACGACCCGCAGACGCGACGGTTGTGGGCCGCAACGATTTTTGCGAAAATGCTGCGCTGGTTTACGGCGACCGGGCCTTTACGGTGCAGGCCCATCCCGAATATGGCGCGGATTTCATCGAAGGGCTGATCAACACCCGCGGGCGCGGCGTCGTGCCCGACGCTCAGCTTGATCAGGCTCTTGCCGCACTGACCCCGGACGTGGACCAAGCCCGTCTTGTCCGGCAAATCTCGGACTTTTTCAAACAACCCCGCAAGGTGCCCCATGGCTGAATGGACAGACAAGCTTCCGATCCACGCGAAAAAGTTCATCGAAGGGCGGCGGCTGGACGAGGTTGAGTGCATCGTCGCAGACCTTTCGGGCATTGCCCGCGGCAAGGCGATGCCCGCAAACAAATTCAAGACACAGGCGCAGTTCTATCTTCCGAACTCGATCTTCATGCAGACCATCACCGGCGACTGGGCCGATTCAGCCAGCGACGGCTTTACCGAGCCGGACATGGTGCTGAAGCCCGATTTCAGCACCGCCAGCGCGGCACCATGGACCGCCGATGTCACGCTGCAAGTGATCCACGACGTGTTCGACCAGCAGGGAAAACCCGTGCCCGCCGCCCCGCGCAACGTGCTGAAACATGTGGTCGATCTTTACGCCGAACGCGGCTGGAAACCCATCGTCGCCCCCGAGATGGAGTTCTTTCTTGTCGCGCGCAACATCGACCCGAACCAGCCGATCGAGCCGCCCATGGGCCGCTCTGGCCGACGCGCCGCCGCACGACAGGCCTATTCCATGTCGGCGGTCGATGAATACGGCCCCGTAATCGACGACATCTATGATTTCGCCGAGGCGCAGGGCCTGGAAATCGACGGCATCCTGCAGGAAGGCGGTGCCGGACAGGTCGAATTGAACCTGCGCCACGGTGATCCGGTCAAGCTTGCCGACGAGATCTTTTTCTTCAAGCGCCTGATCCGCGAGGCCGCCCTGCGTCAGGACTGTTTCGCAACCTTCATGGCCAAGCCCATTCAGGACGAACCGGGCAGCGCGATGCATATCCATCATTCCGTGGTGGACCTGAAAACCGGGCTGAACATCTTCTCGAACGCCGATGGGTCGGAAACCGATGCCTTTATGCATTTCATCGCCGGCATGCAGAACCACATGCCCAGCGTGATCGCGGTTCTGGCCCCCTATGTGAACAGCTATCGCCGCTATGTCCGCGACTTTGCCGCCCCGATCAACCTTGAATGGGGCCGCGACAACCGCACAACCGGCATCCGCGTTCCAATTTCCGAACCCGAAGGCCGCCGTGTGGAAAACCGGCTGCCTGGGATGGATGTGAACCCCTATCTGGGCATCGCGGCGTCACTTGCCTGCGGGTATCTGGGGCTGATCGAGGGCAAGATGCCCCGCCCACAATTCACCGGCGACGCCTATGCGTCCGGTGCCGACATTCCCGGCACATTGGCCGACGCGCTGGACCTGTTCGAAGAGGCGACCGATATGCAGCAGGTTCTGCATCCCGATTTCTGCAGCGCCTATGCCGCCGTGAAACGCCTTGAAAACAACGCCTTCCTGCAAGTCATCAGCCCGTGGGAACGGGAACATCTGTTGATGAACGTATGAACCTGCTGCACGCCAACGACCGCCCCGGCGCCTATCCCGCCAGCTGGTACGCGGCGACGGCCATCGACCATGCGCCCTACCCCGCCCTGAAGGGCGAGGAGACGGCGGATGTCTGCGTGATCGGCGCGGGCTACACTGGGCTTTCGGCCGCGCTTCATCTGGCGCAGCGCGGCTACCGCGTTATCGTGGTCGAGGCGCAGCGGGTCGGCTTTGGCGCATCGGGGCGCAATGGTGGGCAGGTCGGCAGCGGGCAACGTCTGGAACAAGACGCGCTGGAAAAGATGGTAGGCAAGGACGACGCCCGCCGCCTGTGGGGTCTGGCAGAGGACGCCAAGGCGCTGGTTCAATCGCTGATCACCGATCACACCATCGACTGCGGCTATAAACCGGGCGTCGCCCATGCCGACTGGACCGCGAAACAGGTGGCGCACAGTCATGCCTATGCCGAGAAATTGCACCGCGACTATGGCTATGACCTGATCGAGACACTGGACCGCGACGCGATGCAGGCGCTTGTCGGCAGCCGCGCCTATCAGGGCGGGGTGCTTGATAGGGGCGCGGGGCACCTGCATCCGCTGAACTTTGCCCTTGGGCTGGCCCACGCCGCGACCGGGGCCGGGGCACAGATCTACGAGCGGTCAGAGGTGCACCATATCGACGAGGGCGCGACCTTGACCATCCGCACACAGAACGGACAGGTCAAGGCCGCCCATGTCGTGCTGGCCTGCAACGGCTATCTTGGCGGGCTGAACCGCAAGGTGGCGGCGCGGGTCATGCCGATCAACAACTTCATCATCGCGACAGAGCCGTTGGGCGAGCGTGCGTCAGGCATCATCGCGCGCGATGTGGCGGTGGCCGACAGCAAATTCGTGGTGAACTACTTTCGGCTGTCCGCCGATAAGCGCCTGCTGTTCGGTGGCGGTGAAACCTATGGATACCGCTTTCCATCCGACATCCGCGCCACGGTGCGCAAACCCATGCTAGAGGTCTTTCCGCAGCTGGCCGATGCCCGCATCGACCATGCCTGGGGCGGCACACTTGCGATCACGATCAACCGCATGGCCTGTTTCCTGCGGCCCGCGCCCAACATCCTGTCCGCCTCGGGGTATTCGGGGCATGGCGTTGCGCTGGCCACGCTTGCGGGGCAGGTCATCGCCGAGGCGGTTGCCGGACAATCCGAACGCTTCGACGTTCTGGCCCGCGTGAAAACGCCCGCCTTTCCGGGCGGCACCGCATTGCGCAACCCGCTGCTGGCGCTGGCAATGACATGGTATAGCCTGCGCGACCGGATCGGCATATAGCCGCCGTCCCCAAAGGTCCGTATGGAAACTGTTACAATTTTCGTTTACGGTTTTTCTGAAATCTACTTTCAGGAAAGACGAAAACATGGCTCTTGCCCCGAACGTCTATGACGCAGAACCAATCCCCGAAGCTGCCCGCGCAGAGATCGACCGTTTGCTCGCCAGCGGCGATCTGTTCCGCTACACCAGCCCCGAAGCGGCCCCCGTCGCCCTGCTAGAGGCCGAATTCGCCGCGTTCATGGGGGCGAAATACGCGCTTGCCGTGTCATCGTGCTCTGCCGCGCTGTTCCTGTCGCTCAAGGCGCTTGGCCTGCCGCACGACGCCCGCGTCCTGATCCCCGCGTTCACCTTTGCCGCTGTGCCCTCTGCGGTGGTCCATGCCGAATGCGTGCCCGTTCTGGTCGAGGTTGCCAGCAACTATCGCATCGACATGGCCGATTTCGAGGCCAAGCTGGATGACAGCATCAGTGCCGTCCTGATCAGCCACATGCGCGGTCATACATCTGACATGGACAGGGTCATGTCACTGGCCAATGCCCGCGGCATTCCCGTGATCGAGGATGCGGCGCATTCGCTGGGAACCCTGTGGAACGGCAGAAAAATCGGCACGATTGGCAAGATCGGCTGTTTCTCGTTCCAGTCCTACAAATTGATCAACGCGGGCGAAGGCGGCATTTTGGTGACCGACGACGCCGAACTGGTCGCCAAGGCCGTCATCATGTCCGGCGCATACGAGCATAACTGGCAAAAGCACGATGTGCTGGCCGCACCCTTTGCCGAATGGCAGAACCGGTTGCCGCTGTATAACTTGCGGATGCAAAACCTGAGCGCCGCCGTGATCCGCCCGCAAATTCCAGAGGTCGCGCGCCGGGTGTCGGATGGCCGCGCCAACCACGATTATGTGGCGGACCGGCTGAACACATCGACCTGGATCACCGTTCCGGACGCCCTGCCGCAAGAACTGCGCGCCCCGGATTCGATCCAGTTCAATCTGGATGGCCTGTCAGAGGCGGACGCCCGCGCCTTTGCCAAAGTGGCCGCCGCAAACGGCGTAAAGGTGCAGATTTTCGGCCTGAGCGCCGACAACGCGCGCGCCTTCTGGAACTGGCAGTTTCTGGGCGACCTGCCGGAATTGCCCCAAACCCGCGCGATGCTGATGCGGGCCTGTGACGTTCGCCTGCCCGCACGGTTGCAAAAGGCCGACCTCGACTTTATCGCAAACGCGCTGATTGCGGCGGCGGATCAGGTCATGGGCGAAACCCGCGCCGTGGCCTGACACCGGCCTGCATTCAGGCGCATCCCTGCGCAGAAAGTTGCGATGCCGACGAACACGGTTGTCAAAGCCCGCTAAACAGGCAAAGTCGCCTAAGAATTGTGATGCGGGGCAAAGACAATGTTCAAACGAACCAACGGCAGAGAGGCCTATCTGGTCATTCTGATTGCCGTTCAGGCCGCCTGTGCCGCGTTTTTCGTCTATGATGTGATCAAGGACATTCTGGAAGGCCACAGCGCGTCGGTCTTTTACCTGTTCATGGAAACGCTGGCGACACTGTCCCTGATCTCTGCGGCGGCGCTGGAGGCGCGGATGCTAAGGCGTCTGTTGATCGACAGGTCCGAAACCGCCCGCAGCATGAAAATCGCGCGGGGCGAGATGCAGAACGTGATCGACAGCTATTTCCGCGACTGGGCATTGACCCCCGCCGAGGCGGATGTGGCCGCCCTGACAATCAAGGGCTGTTCAATCACCGAAATCGCCGAAATGCGCGGGTCGCGGGACGGAACGGTCAAGACACAGCTGAACGCGATCTATCGCAAGGCGGGTGTCACGGGCCGAACGCAGCTTGCCACCATGCTGATCGACGATCTGATGGGCACGCCGCTGGTCCCGAATACTGGAAATGAGGCCTGACGCGGGCGGCGCCGCTTTCGGGCGATGCCTTGCCAATTGACCGGACCGATCCCCGCCAAAGCAGGCAAGCCCCCCTGCCCGCAGCGCGACGCGCCCCGGCACAACGGATATCATCACATACCAAAATATTTAAAGTTTCTAAAAATCAATATTTTGCATGGCGTCTCGCGTCAAAAAACGCACTGATCCGTCTGCGTCGTTCCTACGGTGATGCATCGACATAGTCCTGCGTATCACTCGGGTTACAGGCCCGTCATCCTTCAGTACAGACATACTGCCCTAAACCTCTGGCCTTTAGCACAGCGTCGAAATCCGCGGCTAGGGATTGGCCGTCGTAGGCGCGGTGCCGACGGTCACTCCCTCGTTAATCAAAGGACTTGCACCATGAAAAAGATCATCCTCTCGGCCCTGTTTGCCGCCCTCGCAGCCCCCGTTTTCGCCGAACCCGCCTGCTCTCGCGGCGAGGCGCTGAAACCGATGGGAAGCGGTCAAATCCTTCGAGGATCAGGGCGGAGCGGTCATCGCGGTCATGATCAACTCGGGTGGATGCTACGAAGTTTACGGCACGCTGAACGACACCAAACTGGAGTGTTCTTTGACCCGAACACCGGTGTTTAGATTGAGCGTATCGAAGCCTAAGCAACATAAAAAAGGGAGGCGCATCATGAAAACAGCTGCACAAATATCCAATACGCCCCACGTATCCGGGTCTGGGACGCAGGGGTACGCCTTTTTCACTGGTCAATGGTCGCGCTGTTCGCATCGGCCTATGTCATCGACACCCCGCGCGACCTGCACAGATATCTTGGATATGTGGTGGTCGGGCTGATCGGGGTTTCGGTTGATCTGCGGATTCATCCGCAGCAAACACGCCCGTTTCGCCGACTTTGTGTCCGACCCACGCCGCCTGCTGGGCTATCTTCGCGATATGCTGACCGGGCGCGAGGCGCGCTATCTGGGCCGTAATCCGGCGGGCGGCGCGATGATCATCGCCCTTCTGACAACGCTCGCCTCGATCGGGGCGACCGGATATATGATGGGCATGGATGCCTATTTCGGCGTCGAATCGGTCGAAAATTCACATAAAACGCTGGTCAACTGTGCGCTGGCGCTGATTACGTTGCATGTTTCGGGCGTCGTCTTTTCCAGCCTGCGGCACCGCGAAATTCTGGTTGTGTCAATGATAATGAGCGACTGAAGGCCCTACATCAGCTTTAGCGTCTCTCCCAGCCACGGCATACGCGCCAGGCCGGGGGCGACGATCATTTCCTGCAACAACCCGCGCAACTGAACGGCGGTTCGGGCGGGAATGTCCTTCAGCACCCCGCGCCGCGCGGTCAGGGAAATCGTGCGCGACAACGGCGCGAAGGGAAGCGGCAGCACATCGGCCATATCGCGGAACCGTTGCGCCCGCAGAAAGCCAAGCGGAGTAAGGATCGTCCAGCCCGCACCACTCGCCACCATCGCCATGATCGCGTGATAGCTGTCCAACTCGAACCGGTGTGCAAGCGTCAGGTTTTGCCGCGCCAGATGCGACGCGATCTGCCGACCCATATGATGGCGCTGGGTATACTGGATCAACGGCAACGCCTGCAATTGCGCCAGAACATCGCCGCCCGCATCCATCATTCCCTTGGGCACCGCCGCGACATAGGGCTCCGACAACAGCGGATGCACTTCCATCCAATCGGCCTCTGCCCCCATGTCGGCGGCGACGATCACGTCAAGCGCACGGCTGTCCAGAAGGTCGAACAGGCGGTGACTGGGGCCGGTTTCCAGCAAAAACTGGCATCCCGTCAGCTCGCTGGCCATATCCGACAACAGGCGCGGCGTCACATCGGCGTCGAAATCCTCGATCATGCCCAGCCTGAACCGCGTTAAACGGGTCAAATCCTGCATCGCCAGTTCGGCCCGCGCCACTGCGGCCTCGTTCAGGATCACATGCGCCCGGGAACGGAACATCTCGCCCGCGGGGGTCAGGGTCACGGGCCGTTCATTGCGGTGCAAAAGATCAACGCCAAGGGCGGCCTCGAGGTTGGTCAATTGTTGGCTGACGGCCGAGGGGCTTGCCCCCAGCCTGCGCGCCGCAGCGGAAATCGCGCCCTCTTCGGCGGTGGCCACGAACACCTCCATGCCCCAAAGGGTAATCCGTCCCGGTGTCTCGACCATCTGGTTGCCCTTTTCGGCTTCGGCTTGTCCCACGCTAGGGCCAACGTCCGGCTGGTGCAACGCAGAGACGGCAAAGTGCCGGATTTTAGCGGCGCTTTCCGGGCAGAATGAGCGAGGCGACGCACATTCTGGCAATCCACCCGACAGCTTGATTGAACCCCGTCGCACGCCGCGATACGCTCGGGCAAATGCTCTTATACAAAGGACGCAGATCATGCGTGACAATACACCCAACAGCTGGGAATCCCGCGCTGACGCAAACTCTTTCTACGGCTTCACCGATCTGCCCTCGGTCCACGAGCGCGGCGAGATCGTTCTGACCCATGGCGAAGGCCCCTATGTTTTCGACGTCCACGGGCGCAAGTTTCTCGACAGCAACTCGGGCCTTTGGAACATGGTCGCCGGCTTTGACCACAAGGGAATGGCCGATGCGGCCAAGGCGCAATACGACCGGTTTCCGGGGTACCACTCGTTCTTCGGGCGGATGTCCGACCAGACCGTGATGCTATCCGAAAAGCTGGTGGAGGTGTCCCCCTATGATCGCGCCAAGGTGTTCTACACCAACTCGGGGTCCGAGGCGAACGACACGATGGTCAAGATGCTATGGTTCCTCGGCAGGTCCGAAGGCAAGCCGGAGCGCCGCAAGATACTGACCCGCATCAACGGCTATCACGGGGTGACGGCGGTGTCCGCGTCGATGACGGGCAAGCCCTATAACTCGGTTTTCGGGCTGCCACTGCCCGGCTTTATCCACCTGACCTGCCCGCATTATTGGCGCAATGGCAAGGATGGCGAGACAGAGGCGCAGTTCACCGCCCGCATGGCAGCAGAGCTGGAGGCGACCATTCTGGAAGAAGGCGCCGACACAATCGCCGGTTTCTTTGCCGAACCCGTCATGGGCGCGGGCGGAGTTATTCCGCCGTCAGCAGGGTATTTCCAGGCGATCCAGCCGGTGCTGAAAAAATACGGCATCCCGCTGATCGCTGACGAGGTGATCTGTGGCTTTGGCCGGACCGGAGAGATGTGGGGCTCTGTCACCTATGATTTCGTGCCGGATGCCATCATCAGCTCCAAAAACCTGACTGCGGGATATTTCCCGATGGGTGCCGTTATTCTGGGGCCGGACCTGGCCGACCGCCTGCAAGCCACGTCGGAAGAGATCGAAGAGTTTCCGCATGGCTATACCGCGTCGGGCCACCCTGTCGGTTGCGCCATCGCGCTGGCCGCGATTGAATTGATCACCAAGGGCGGCCTGATGGAGAACGTCCGCGCCCTGACACCGAAGTTCGAGGCCGGTCTGGCCTATCTGGCGCAGAACAACAACATCGGAGAGGCGCGCGGCAAGGGCCTGATGGGCGCATTGGAGGCGGTCCGTGACAAGGACACGAAGACCCCGTTCGACGGGTCTTTGTCCGTGTCAGAGCGGATTGCGAACACCTGCACCGACCACGGGCTGATCTGCCGCCCGCTGGGTCAGGCCATTGTGCTATGCCCGGCGTTCATCATGACAGAGCCACAGATGGACGAGATGTTCGAAAAGCTGGAAACCTCGATCAAGAAGGTCTTTGCAGAACTGGCCTAAGGCCCGAAACGCCGCCCCCTGCGATACCGCCGGGGGGCGTGCGGTTCTACTTTTTCAGCCTGGACAGTTTGTCCTGCAATTCGGCCAGTTGTCTTTTGATGTCATCAAGGTCACCGCCGTCCGGCGCAGTGCCTTCGCCCTCGTCCGTGGGTGCGGTCGAGCCGGGCCAAGTGTTTCCCAGCCCGCCGGTCATCGCCTTGACGAAGGCCTCTTGCTGGCGCTGCATCGCCTCGAAACCGGGCATCTTCGACATCGGGTTCGGAACCTTGGTGATGTTTTCCATCATCTTGGACTGGCCATCGCGCAGCATGTCAAAGGACATTGCCAGAAACTGCGGCACAACGCTGTTGGCCTGCGTGGTGTAGCTGCGCACAAGATCGGTCAGCACGGCAAGCGGCAGAACGCTTTCGCCCTTGCTTTCGTGTTCCGCGATGATCTGAAGAAAATACTGGCGCGTCAGGTCATCGCCGCTTTTCAGATCGACAATCTGGACTTCGCGCCCGGCGCGGATGAATTTGGCGATGTCTTCAAGCGTAACGTAATCGCTTGTTTCGGTGTTGTACAAACGGCGACTGGCATAGCGTTTTATCAAGAGTGGTTTGTTGCTTTCAGCCACGGGAGTCTTCCTTTTTGCAGCGCAGAATAAAAGCCTAAGCCACCGCAGAACAAAAAGAAAGGGCAGGCTGAAACAGCCTGCCCTTCTGCGACACGTGATGGGAGGATCCCGATGTCAAATCATCTTATTTCGCAGCGGCTTTTGTCGCGGCCGAGGTCACATCGGAAGTCACTTTCTTGACAGCCGCAGTGGTCTCTTCGTTGATGTTCTTGCCAGCAGCCAGCATCAGTTCCACAGTTTCCATCTGGAATTTTTTCGCAACTTCAGCGAATGCGGCCATGTGCTCGGACGCTGCTTCGGACGCGGTTGTCGCGAAATCGGTGAATGCTTTTGCGTAGTCTGTCGGCTCTGCCTTGGCAGCGGTCACAGCGGCGAATTTCGCCAGCGTGTCTTTTGTCCACTTGGTGGACAGTTCTGCGGATTTCTCAGCGGCTTCGATCCCGACCTTCGACATTTTTTCGGCCAGAGTTGCCTGGGTTTTGAATGTGCCTTGCAGTGCGGACATATCAACCGGGAATGCGCCCATCATGTCTTTCATGATCGCAGTGTAATCTTGTGTCTTAGTCATGTGATTGATCCTAATACTGTGGGCGAAGGCCCGTGGGTTCTTGCCCGTCAATATACATACTGCGGTGCAGCATTTCAAGGAAATTTGCTGCGCTGCGGCGTGAACATTTGATGACAAAATGACGCTAGGTTAAGCCCTTAAATTTGCACCCGAAATTTCACAGGCGCCAACGCCGCCCAGGAACGCAAAAGGCAGGCCACGCATGGCCTGCCTTTCGAGACATCAACCGGAGGGAGGTCCGGAAGACGCTTTAACGACTCACTTCTGGCCGGATGCTTTTTTGGCCGCAGCGGTCATGTCATCGGTTGCTTTTTTCACAGCAGCAGAGGCTTCTTCGCCAGCGGACTTGCCAGCCGACATCATCAGTTCGACGGTCTGGGTCTGAACGTTTTTCGCGACTTCTGCGAAAGCAGCCATGTGCTGTTGCGCCATTTCGGCTGCAACTGTTGCGAAATCGGTCATTGCCTTGGAATAATCGGCAGGCTCTGTCTTCGCAGCGGAAACAGCGTTCAGCTTGCTCAGTGTCTCTTTTGTCCAGACGCTGGAAATCTCAGTCGACTTCTCGGCAGCGGCCAGTGCAACTTTCGACAGCTTCTCGCTGAGGTCGGCCTGTGTCTTGAACGCGTCCTGCATTGCGGACATGTCGACGGGGTAAGCCTTCATCATGTCCTGCATGATAGCGGTGTAATCTTGTGCCTTAGCCATTGTGGTTCTCCTGGGTGCGGGGCGCGCCGCCCCTTGTTTGTCTCTCCACACCAATATGCATGCTGCGGTGCAGCATTTCAAGTCTTTTCGCTGCATCGCAGCATAATTTTTAAAACCAAAGGAAATTCAGACGCTTGGCTTGGCCACAACATAGGTTCCGGGTGCGGGTGCCAGAACCGGATGGGTGGCTGACCCGGGCATACGGGCCGGAATCATCGCGCCGGACCGCTTTGCCAGCCACGCACCCCACCGGGGCCACCACGATTCCTGATGGAATTCTGCCGCCTCTTTCCATGCGTCGGGATCAACCAGCGGACCATCATTGGAATAATGCCCGTATTTGTTCCGCGACGGCGGATTGACGATCCCCGCGATATGCCCCGACTGCGACAGAACAAAGGTCTTGTCGATGCTGGCAAACTGACGAATCCCGTTAAAGCTGCTTTTCCACGCGGCGATATGGTCCGTCTCGCAGGCGACGGCAAAGACCGGCAGGTCGATATCGGTCAGCGTCAGATACGATCCCAGCATCGGGAACTTGCCCTGCGCCAGCAGGTCGCCCTGACACAGGCCGCGCAGGTATTCCATCGACATGCGCGCCGGAAGGTTGGTGCCATCGCCGTTCCAGAACAAAAGATCGAACGCGGGCGGTGCCTGCCCCATCATATAGCTGCGAATCGCAGGGCCATAGATCAGGTCGTTCGACCGCAGATAGGAAAACGTGCGCGACATGAAATAGGACGACAGCACACCATCGCGTGACACCTGCTCCTCGATCCCGTCGACAAAGTCGTCGTTCAGGAACACGCCCACCTCGCCCTGATCCGAAAAGTCGGTCAGCGTGGTAAAGAACGTCGCGGAATTGACCGAACCGTCGCCGCGCTGTTTCATCAGGGACAGCGTCAGCGCCAGGGTCGTGCCCGCGATGCAATAGCCGACCGCATTGACCTTATCCTCGCCGGTGATCTTTTTTACCTCGGCGATCGCCTCCAGATACCCCTCCTCGACATAGTTATCCATGCCGACATCCGCATAGGACGCATCGGGGTTCACCCAGGACACCACGAACAGGGTAAAGCCCTGATCGACGATCCATTTGATCAACGAATTGGCGGGCTTCATGTCCAGAATGTAGAATTTGTTGATCCACGGCGGGAAAATCAGCAAAGGCGTCGCATGTACGGTTTCCGTCGTCGGCTTGTACTGGATCAGTTCCAGCATGCGACTGCGGAACACGACAGAGCCTTCGCTTGTGCCGATATTCTCGCCGACCTTGAACGCGTCCTTATCCGCCAGAGTGACCAGAAGGTCGCCCCTGTTATGCTCCAGATCGCGCACAAGGTTCTCCAGCCCCTGAACCAGCGACGCGCCGTCGGTTTCCAGCGCAAGCGCAAGCGCCTCGGGGTTGGTGCCCAGAAAGTTCGAGGGGGCGAACATATCCACGATCTGATTGGAAAAGAACTCAACCCGCTTGCGGTCCTTGTCGTCCAGCCCTTCAAGGCCGGAAATGGCAGTCGCCACCGCCTCGGATGACATCATGTATTGTTGCTTGATGAAGTTGAAATAGGGGTGCGTCTGCCACAGCGGATCGGAAAAACGCCGATCTTTGGGTGTATTGTCCGGCGGGGCCTGCAATTTGCCGGCCTTCAGCGCCTCTTGCGCCTCGGCGTAATGCTTCAGCGACTTACCCCAGTAGGACACCTGATTTTCGATAATCTTGGACGGATGCTGCATCATCTCGGCCATATAGGCGGCGGCTGCCTTCATAAACAAATCCTGCCCCGGCCCTTCAAGGCTAGGGTTGGCCTGTTTTTTGGTCGTCATTGCCGCGACAAGACGCTGTGACAGCTCCTCGACCCGTGCCAAATTGGCATTCATCCGATCTAATTTTGCAGCTGCGTCATCATCATCAGTTGTCATCAAGCGATTTCCATCCTACTTTTCTGCTGTGCAGCATATTGTCGCCCACGCGGGAGGGCTAAGCGACGAATCGTCCGGGCACCCCCCGGAGAAGGAGTACCCGTTGAAGTATATGGCCACATACGACCTTATGGAAACCGCCCGTAACACCAATCAGTGGTTGGGGGCTTCGGCATTGGCCCTCGCCTCTTATCCGGTAACAGGGATGTTTCCCAACCCGTTCTTCCAGATGATGGCAGCCTGGGGCGAAGTCACCGAGCGGACCTTTGCCCGCATGATAGCGCGGCCCGACTGGGGCATCAGCGCGGTCACCGGCAAAGACGGACGCGACCATTCCGTGACGGTCGAGACTGTTGTCAAAAAAGATTTCGGCGACCTGATCCACTTCCACGTTCAGGGCCGCGACGCCAGCAAACGCCGCGTGTTGCTGGTTGCCCCTATGTCCGGCCACTATGCGACATTGTTGCGCTCTACCGTGATCAGCCTACTTCCCGATTGTGACGTCTATATTACCGACTGGCACAATTCGCGTGATATTCCGGTGTCGGCAGGTAAGTTCGACATCGAGGATTACACCCTTTATCTGGTCGATTTCATGCGGCATCTTGGGTCCGACATCCATGTGATTGCCGTGTGTCAGCCTGCCCCGCTTGCGCTGGCCGCGACCGCCTATCTGGCCGCCGAAGACCCAAGCGCGCAACCGCGCAGCCTGATCCTGATCGGCGGGCCAATCGACCCCGACGCCGCCGCGACCGATGTGACCGACTTTGGCCGCCGCGTCACCATGGGCCAGCTGGAGCAAAGCGCGATCCAGCGCGTCGGCTTCAAACATGCCGGCGTTGGCCGCATGGTTTACCCCGGCCTGCTACAGCTGTCGTCTTTCGTTTCGATGAACGCCGACCGCCACTCGCAAGCGTTCCACGACCAGATCCTGCGTACCGCAAAAGGCGAAGCGTCGGATCACGACGCCCACAACAAGTTTTATGATGAATACCTTGCCGTCATGGACATGCCTGCGGAATTCTACCTGTCCACGGTCGAGCGCGTGTTCAAAAACGGTGAAATCGCCAAGAATAAATTCATCGTCGAGGGCAAGCATGTCGACATCGGCGCGATCAACAATGTTGCCGTCATGACGGTCGAAGGTGCCAAGGATGACATCAGCGCCCCCGGCCAATGCGTCGCCGCGCTTGCGCTGTTGACCGGACTGCCCGACAGCAAGAAAGCCCAGCATCTGGAGCCTGACGCCGGGCACTACGGGATTTTCGCGGGGAAAAGCTGGCGCAACAATATCCGCCCGCTGGTTCTTGGCTTTCTCGACGCGAATGCGGCCGAAAAGCCCGCAGTCAAGCCCATCGTCTCCCCCATCGCAGCGCCTGCGCTCAAGTCGGTTGGAACCGCAGGCTAGCGCCAGCGATCAACGCAGAACAAGGGGCGCTGCCAGCCAGTCGCGCAGCGCCCTGTTCACCTCGTCGGGCTGCTCCAATGTGGGTAAATGACCGGCATCCGCCAGCACATTCAGTTTCGCGTAAGGGATCAGCTGCGCCATGAACTCGTGCCGCCGCACCGGGCACAGCGCGTCATGCGCACCGCACAGCACCAATGCGGGGCAGCGGATCGTGCGCAGGGTTTTCTGCTGGTCGGGGCGCCGTTGCAGCGCGCGGGACTGACGCACGAACACATCCTTGCCCATCGACATCCCCATGTCCATCACAAGGTTCATCACCTCGACACGGCCCGGCCCCGGCGCAAGATAGGTGGGACGGATCATATCGCGCACGGCCTCCTGAAGGCGACCTGCCCCGGCGGCGACAATCATCGGCTCTCGTTCGGCCGCGATCGACGGGGTTTCGGACTGTGGATTCGTCGACATCAGGCAAACGCGCGTCACACGGTCCGGCGCACGGCGCAGCACATCCATCGCAACGATCCCGCCCAGTGACAGCCCCACCAGCGCGAATTTCGCAGGGGCCGCCGCCAGCACAGAGGCAGAGATCTGCTCGATGGTGTCGCCCAGCGTCATCGGCGCGACATGCACCGACCGCTCTGCCGAAAACGCCATGATCTGGGGCATGAACAGCCGGATATCGGCCATCATATCCGGTAAAAAGACCAATGGTTCCAACATGAAATTATCCCGAATGCAATCTGGGGCCACATTCGCACAGGCAGGGGCGGGGTCAACCTGCATTCACCTGCAAGGCCCTAAATCCCGCGCACCCAGTCCAGAATTGTGGCAATGGCGGCATCCGTCTGGTCCGGGCTTAGAATGTCGCCCGCAATCACATGTGAATAGGGGTCGTCGTCCGCACCCGGCGTGACGGTTTGCACGGTGACCGGCCCGCCCCATTGCGTTGCCACCTGCGCCGTGGCGGCGGGTGATGCCACGCGGTCCTCGTTAGAATAAAGGAACAGCGCGGGCACGGACGCGCGGGCAAAATCCAGCCCCAACGCGTGTTTCACAAGGGCCGCCATCGGGAACAGTGCGGCTGTCGGATAGCGCGTTGTCCAATACTTTGCATGCAGGGCATTCACCGGCTCAAAGCTGCGTTCCGCCCCGGCCACGACCGGCCCCCACCGGCGCACCAAGGGCCAGGTCAGGATCGTTGAGGCCGGACTGGCAATCCCGAAATTGGGCGAGACAAAGGTGATCCCCTTGACCCGTTCCATCGCCGCCGGGTCAGTCGCCGCGATCGCCGCCAATGTGCCGCCGGTAGAGGTGGACAGGACGATCACCTGATCGCCGATGGCCCGCCCGATGGCCAATGCCTCGGCTGTATCGCGGATCCAGTCGTCCGCCACCGGCTCTGCCATAGCGTCGCCGCCGCGGCCATGTCCCGAAAGGCGGGCGAAAAACAGGTTCGCGCCAAGGGCCCGCGCCACCCGGTCGGGCACGGGGCGGATCTCTTCCGAGGTGGCCGAAAAGCCGTGCAGATAAATCACCGAAACGGCGGTTTTTGTCCCCGCCGCCCCTGCCCAGACGATACGTTTCTCGGTTCCGGGGGTGATATCGCTGAACTGTGCTTCCGATGCGGCCAGATACGCGTCAATGTCATCCCCCAAGACCTTTGGATCAAACGAGAAATCGACGTTGACCTGCTCTGACGGGGCGATGGCCCAGACTCCGCCGGAAATCAACACAGAACCTAAAATGATACCGATCAGCCATTTTCCCATCAAACGCATCCTAAATCCTGCCACTCGATGCCAGCGCCTCGGCCACGGCGGTTTCGATCAGCCCCAGACAGGCAGGGGAGGAGAACCGATGATCGGCCCCCTTGACCAACGTCAGCCGGATGTCGTCGCCGCTGGCATGGTCCAGCAATCGCAGGGCCACCGACGGGTCTACATCCGTGTCCGCCGTGCCTTGCAGAAGGCGCACGGGAAACGGCAGGGACAGCGGCGCGCGCAGGACCAACTGGTTGCGGCCATCCTCGATCAGCCGCCTTGTGATGATGTAGGGCGCGTCATAGTCCGACGGCAGCGCGACCTGTCCGTCGCGATCCAGCCCGGCTTTTTGCGCGTCGGTGAACCCGCCCCACATACTGTCCTCGGTAAAATCGGGTGCGGCGGCGATCCCGACAAGGCCGCACAGACGTTCGGGAATGGCCCTCGCCAACAACAGCGAAATCCACCCCCCCATGCTGGACCCGACAAGCACCTGCGGCCCCTCGGTCAGCGATGTGACAACAGCCCGCGCGTCCGCCGCCCAGTCGCCAATGCAACCGTCGGTGAACGCCCCCGACGATGCCCCGTGACCCGAGTAGTCGAACCGCAGAAAAGCCCGCCCCTGCCCTGCGGCCCAAGCCTGCAGATGAACCGCCTTTGTGCCGTCCATGTCGGATTTGAACCCGCCCAGAAACACGATGCCGGGTCCGCGCCCTTGGGTCTGGTGATAGGCAATGCGACGCCCCTGCGGGGTTTCCAGAACCTGTGGCATCGCTCTCTCCTTGTCAGACCTTTTCCCCAAAGGTCTACCGCCGCCCCACCGAAATGCAATCGTTACGCGGCGGATCATGCCTCTTTCAGTCCAATCGCGGACATGGCAACGGCACGGCTTATCAATGTTTTTCGCCAGGGTTCCGGTTGACTTCACCTTTCGGCAGGGTAAAACCGCCGCACATATAACCCGCAACCGGGCGCTTCGTGGGCGCCAAACCGACGAGGAGGCCCGGATGGCCCAAATCTCACTCACCTTTCCCGATGGCAATGCACGACGTTACGAGGCTGGCATCACCGCCGCCGCCGTTGCTGCGGATATCTCCACATCGCTGGCCAAGAAGGCCATTTCGGCCACGGTGGACGGTGCGCATTTCGATCTGGCATGGCCGATCAATGCCGATGCCCAAATCGCCATCAACACGATGAAGGACGATACCGCCGCGCTGGAACTGATCCGCCACGATTGCGCCCACATCATGGCCCGCGCGGTTCAGGCGCTTTGGCCCGACGTGAAGGTCACGATCGGGCCGGTCATCGAGAACGGCTGGTATTACGACTTTGACCGCGCGGAACCGTTCACGCCAGAAGATCTGGGCGAGATCGAAAAGAAGATGAAAGAGATCATCAACAAACGCGACCCCGTGCGCACCGAGGTCTGGGACCGCGCCCGCGCGATCCGCTTCTACACCGACCGGAACGAGCCCTATAAGGTCGAACTGATCGAGAGCATCCCCGGCAACGAGGATCTGCGGATGTATTGGCACGGCGACTGGCAGGATCTGTGCCGTGGCCCGCATTTGCAGCATACCGGCCAAGTGCCCGCCGACGCGTTCAAGCTGATGTCGGTTGCCGGTGCCTATTGGCGCGGCGACAGCAAACGCCCGATGCTGCAACGCATCTACGGCGTCGCGTTCCAGAACCGCGACGACCTGAAGGCGCATCTGACCATGCTGGAAGAGGCCGCCAAGCGCGACCACCGCAAGCTGGGCCGCGAGATGGATCTGTTCCACATGCAAGAAGAGGCCCCCGGCCAGATTTTCTGGCATCCGAACGGCTGGCGTATCTACACCGGCCTGCAAGACTATATGCGCCGCCGTCAGAACGCCGGTGGCTATGTCGAGGTGAACACACCGCAGGTTGTTGACCGCAGGTTGTGGGAGGCCTCGGGGCACTGGGAGAAGTATCAGGAGCATATGTTCATCGTCGAAGTGGACGAAGAGCATGCCCGCGAAAAGACGATCAACGCGCTGAAGCCGATGAACTGCCCCTGCCATGTGCAGATCTTCAACGTCGGTATGAAATCCTACCGCGACCTGCCCCTGCGCATGGCGGAATTCGGATCGTGCAACCGCTACGAGCCGTCAGGCGCCTTGCACGGCATCATGCGCGTGCGCGGCTTTACGCAGGACGACGCGCATATCTTCTGCCGCGAGGACCAGATCGAATCCGAAACCAGACGGTTCATCGAATTCCTGTCGTCGATCTACCAAGACCTCGGGTTTACCGAATTCCGCGTGAAATTCTCGGACCGCCCGGAAAGCCGCGCTGGCAGCGACGAGGTCTGGGACAAGGCAGAGGCCGCCCTTTTGAACGCGACCAAGGCGGCAGGCTACGAGGTAGAGCTGAACCCCGGCGAAGGTGCGTTCTACGGTCCCAAGCTGGAGTTCGTATTGACCGACGCCATCGGCCGTGACTGGCAATGCGGCACGCATCAGGTGGACTTTGTCCTGCCCGAGCGTCTTGACGCCAGCTATATCGCCGAGGACGGCCAGAAACACCGGCCCGTCATGCTGCACCGCGCGGTTCTGGGATCGTTCGAGCGGTTCATCGGCATCCTGATCGAGAACTACTCGGGCAAGCTGCCGTTCTGGCTGGCCCCGCGTCAGGTGGTTGTGGCCGCGATTGTGTCCGACGCCGACGACTACGTCTATCAGGTGGTCGACGCCCTGCGCGCCCGTGGCATCCGCGCCGAGGCCGACACCCGCAACGAAAAGATCAACTACAAGATCCGCGAACACTCTGTCGGAAAGGTGCCCGTGATTCTGGCATGCGGCATGAAAGAGGTCGAGGACCGCAGCGTTTCTGTGCGCCGTCTGGGGGACAATCAGACCTCTGTAATATCGCTGGACGAGATTGTTACAGTTTTGACCGACGAGGCGCGCGCCCCCGACCAGCGCGGATAACACCCCAAAAGCGGGCGGATACAGCAATTTTCATGCAGTTTCCGCCCCTTTCTTTGTTCGAATATTTCATTTTGACACGCCCCCGTGTTGCACACCCATGTGAGTGGCCCGTGACCCTTTTCGACAGGTAGGACTATGGCATCGCCTTTGAATGGCGTGTTCCACAACCAAACGAAAAGGATTTCAAAATGTCTTCTCACGTCAAAACCTTCGCCGTTGCCGGTGCTGTTGCTGCGGCTTTGGCCGGTCATTTCGCCACTCCCGCTTCGGCGCAGGCCATGGAAAAATGCTACGGTGTGTCGCTGGCCGGGCAGAACGATTGCGCCGCCGGTCCCGGCACCACTTGCGCCGGCACCTCTAAGGTCGACTATCAGGGCAACGCCTGGAAGTCGGTCGCTCAGGGCACCTGCACCACCATGGAACTGCCCGACAACCGCATGGGCTCGCTGGAGCCGCTGGAGCGCGATATGGCCGGCTAAGGCCGCCAGCGTCCCCGCCACATCGGCGGGGACACCCCCCCACACGCCAGAGGTCGCCATGTTGGACACCGCATCACATCCCCACCTGCCGAACCGCCCCGGCGTCGGATACAAGCCGCAGCATTTCAACGCCATCATGCAAGATGCAGGCTGTGTGGAATGGCTGGAAATCCACGCCGAAAATTATATGGGCGATGGCGGTCGCCCCCTCGCGCAGTTGCGCCACCTTGCCGAGCGGTTTCCCGTTTCGGTGCATGGTGTCGGCCTGTCGATCGGCGGCGAAGGCCTGCTTGATCCGGGCCATCTTGCGCGCTTGAAACATCTTGTCGACTGGTTGAACCCCGCCAGCTTTTCCGAACATCTGGCCTGGTCCACCCATGACGCGCATTTCCTGAACGACCTGTTGCCTCTGCCCTATACCGCCGCCACCCTTGACCGCGTTTGCACCCATATCACACAGGTGCAGGACACGCTGGGGCGGCAAATGTTGCTGGAAAACCCGTCGACCTATCTGGCCTTCGCAGCGTCCGAGATGCCCGAGACAGAGTTTCTGGCCCGGATCGCGCAGCGCACAGGATGCGGATTGTTGCTGGACGTGAACAACGTCTTTGTTTCGGCCACCAATCAGCAAACCAGCCCGCGCGATTACATCGACGCCTTCCCGTTATCGGCTGTCCAAGAGATCCATCTTGGCGGCCACGACGAGGATCAGGACGACCAAGGCGCCCCCCTGCTGATCGACAGCCACGGCACGCAGGTCGGTGATCCGGTCTGGGATTTGTATCATTACACCATCGGTGTCGGCGGGCGGCGCCCGACCCTGATAGAATGGGACAATGACGTGCCCGACTGGGACGTGCTGGAAGCAGAAGCGCGCCGCGCCGCCGCACTGCTGGCACGCGTGACGGCATGAGCGACACCCAATCCTCCTTTGCCGCGGCGGTCCTTGATCCAGCCCTTGCCACCCCCGCCGGCCTGACAGATCCGCAGGGACGCCCCGCAGGCAAGCGGTTCGACGTTTACCGCAACAACGTCGTCGTCAGCCTGACAGAGGCGTTGAAAACCGCCTTTCCTGTTGTGCTAAAGCTGGTCGGGGACGCGTTTTTTACCGCGCTTGCCGGTGTATTCCTGCGCGGAAACCCACCAAAATCCGCGCTTTTGATGTTCTATGGCAGGGAATTTCCCGAATTTCTTTCCAATTTCGAACCTTTGGTGCATTTCCCCTATATGCCAGACATCGCCCGACTGGAGCTGGCAATGCGCCACAGTTATCACGCCGCCGACGTCGCGCCGATTGATCCCGCGCTGCTGCAGACCACGCCACCAGAGGTGCTGATGGCGTCTCGCATTGCTCTTGCGCCGGCGGTGCATATCATCCGGTCCGATTATCCGATCCATGGCATTTGGCGGTTCAATACCCAAGACGGTGCGCCCAAGCCATTGATGCAAAACGAGGATGTATTGATTACCCGCTTGGGCTTTGATCCTGTGGTCGATCTTTTGCCCGCTGGTGCCGCCGCTTTTATCACGGCCTTGCAGCGCGGGCATCGCTTTGACGAGGCGCTTGAGGCCGCGACAGGCAATGCACCTGAATTTGACCTGACAGCCACGCTGGGCCTGCTGCTTTCGGGTGGTGCAATGGTCGAACTGAAACACGAGGAACAGCCATGACCCAACTGATAACCCTGCATAATGCCGCATTTTCCAGACTTGAAAGCTGGCTTGCCCCGTGGCTGTTGCCCAGCCTTGCGCGATTGACCTTCGCGGGCGTTCTTCTGGTCTATTTCTGGTCTTCGGCCAGCACAAAGATCGACGGGATTTTCACCCTGTCCAGCGGCGCCTATTTCCAGATTTTCCCGAAGGCGATAGAGGCGGCAGGCTATGACCCAAGCCAGTTGAGCACGCTGCACTGGCTTGTCGCACTTGCGGGCACCTATGCCGAATACACCCTGCCCGCGCTGCTCGTTCTTGGCCTGTTCACGCGGCTGGCGGCGCTTGGCATGATCGGGTTCATCGCGGTGCAAAGTATTGTAGACATCACCGGCCATATGGCCGACGCCGCCACCATCGGCGCATGGTTCGACAAGGAATCTGCCGCGCTGATTCTGGATCAGCGGGCGTTCTGGGTTTTCGTCCTGGTCACGCTTGTCCTGCGCGGCGCGGGGCCGCTGTCACTGGACCGCATCCTGAAGGTTCAATGAGGGTCGGGCTTTACCGCTGCAAGCGCCAGAACGCCACCAAGGGCACAAAAGGCGATCGGGAACATCGTGGTGAACCCGTAGCCAAAGGCATAATACATGCCCACGGACGACACCAGCATCAACGCTCCGCCGATGCGGGGCTGTGACCGCGCCATGGCACCGCCCGCAATCGCCAGCAAGGGAGAGAACAGCGCCATCGCGCGCACCAGCTGCACGTTGTCCACCTGTTGCAAAAGGTCAGGCACATCCGCACCGATGCGGTCCACAAGCACCGTGTAGCCGTATCCGAAAAACCCGACGATCATCCCGATGATCCCGCCGATAACACCCAACATCAGGGCCGCATTGCGCATGGTCGTCTCCTGTTACCTGATGCCCACATAACCATGCGGGTCGGATTAGCCAAGCAGTGCCGCCTGAACATCCTTGCCCCAGCCAAGATAAAGCCTGCCATCCGCCTCTATCACGGGCCGCTTCATCAGCGTCGGATGCGCCGCTAACAATGCCAGCGGGGCCTGATCGCGTTCAGAATCGGATAGCCCGCGCCATGTGGCAGAGGCACGATTGACAAGTTTGTCACCGAATGTGGCATAGAACCGCGCAAGATCGTCCTGCGCCACGCCATCGGCCCGCACATCAATCACTGTTACGCCGTTGCCCAATGATTTCAATGCTTTGCGGCAAGTATCGCAGGTTTTCAATCCGTAGAACCGCATCGTTCCTCCCAAAACAGGCCCGACAGCGTTAAACAGGTCTGGCGCAGAATGCAAAGGAAAGACTTGCAATTTGGGTAAAAAGCGCCCATGTAGACGTTTGTGACAAACAGACTTTACGTTCGCCTTCTATCACTAGCGGCCGGATCACTAAAGAAACTGGCTGCACCATACCGCCGCATGTCGTGGGCGGTTCTTGATAGGAGATACGGATATGGCCACTGGCACCGTAAAATGGTTTAACTCGACCAAAGGCTTCGGCTTTATTGCACCCGACAACGGCGGCAACGACGTTTTCGTTCACATCTCTGCTGTCGAGCGTGCTGGTCTGACCGGCCTTGCCGACAACCAGAAGGTTGAGTTCACGCTGGAAAACGGCCGTGATGGCCGTGCGTCCGCTACGGACCTGAAAACGCTGTAATAGCGCTTTCGATCAAATAGAAGGCCGGTTCACGCATGTGAGCCGGCCTTTTTTGTTGGCAAAAACTGGCGAAATCAGGCCCGTTCGGGCATAATTCTTTCAGAATACTTGATTTCAGGCGCGAATCCCGCATCCTTTCGTCCCGTGACATACAGACTTTACGACCCTGCCTTCTATTTCTAGCGGCCGGACATACTAAAGAAACTGGCTGCACCAAGCCGCCGCATCCTGCGGGCGGTCCAGAAAAGGAGAGACGGGATGGCCACTGGCACCGTAAAATGGTTCAATGCCACCAAAGGCTTCGGCTTTATCGCCCCTGATGGCGGCGGCAATGATGTTTTCGTTCACATTTCAGCAGTCGAGCGGGCGGGGTTGACCGGCCTTGCCGACAATCAAAAAGTGTCTTTTGATCTGGAGCAGGGCCGCGACGGCCGTGCGTCGGCATCCAACCTGAAAGCACTTTGATCCGAACGAATAGACCGTGATCGGCCCGCCAGAATCCGTCTGGCGGGCCTTTTTGACCTGCCCCTGCCGGTTCAACTGCCCTAGGCGAACCGGATGTGTTTGTTCAGCGGAAGTTCCCGAATGCGCTGACCCGTCGCCGCGAAAATGGCATTTGCCAGCGCCGGCGCGGCGGGCGGCACAGATGGCTCTCCCACGCCTTTGATTCGGTCGCTGTTTTCCAGCCCGCGCACCTTTATCAGCGGGGTCTGATACAGGCGCATGCCTTCGAAGTCATGAAAGTTTGTCTGCTCGATCATTCCGTCGGCATAGGTCAATTCGCCATTCATGGCGTGGCCAAGCCCCCAGATCACCCCGCCCTGCACCTGATTTTCAAAATTCACGGGGTCCAGCACGCGACCGACCTCCAGCGCGACAAAGACCTTGTCGATCCTGATCCCGTCCGGCGTGTTGGTCACCTCGACCACCTCTGCGACGGGAACGCCGAACGACAGCGTGAACGCCACGCCACGTCCCCGGTCTGGGCCCATGTCGCTGCCCCAGTCCGACATTTCTGCCACGGCCTCCAGCACTTTGCGGGACGGATCGTGCCAGCACAGGCGCAGGCGCTCTTGCATCGGGTCGGCCCCCGCCGCATGGATCAGTTCGTCCAGAAAACTGTCATGAAGAAAGCCGTTGCCCGACGCGCCCACCGACCGCCATGAGCTGATCGGCGCCAGCGGCGGCACGCGGTATCCGGTGACGCGGTAGTGCGGAATGCTGAAGGGTTGATCCCACGCCCCCGCCACAATCGCGACATCGGGGCCGGGAATTGACTGGTTCAGCCGCCCCGTCTGCGAGGCAGAGACAGAGGGGCTGGCGATACCCAGATCATAGGCATGCACATGGCCGTCCTTGACCGCGCCGCGCGCGCGGCTCATCTGGATCGGGCGGGGCACATCGTGGGTCATGTCCTCCTCGCGGGTCCATGTCATCTTGATCGGCACGCCCTGATGCGCCATCGCCAGTTCGATCGCCTGCCGGACATAGTCGTCTTCTAACCGGCGGCCAAAGCTGCCCCCGGATATCTGGTTGTGAATGTGGATGTTTTCGGCACCCAGCCCGGTCAGATCCTGCGCCGACGCCATCAAGAACAACGGAATCTGTGTGCCGGTCCAGATATCCAGACGCCCGTCTTTCAACTGGACCACCGCGTTCATCGGTTCCAGCGGGGCATGCGCCAGATAGGGAATGCGGTATTCCGCCTGCACGATTGCGTGGCCGGAAAGGGCGGTCTCGACGTTGCCTTCATCTTTGAACCGGCTGTCCTGCCGATCATCGGTGAATGATGCGCCGACGTCATCCCACATGGCCGCCATATCGGCGGGATAGGTGGCCGGCCCCCAGTCGAACGTGATGTCCCCCGCCGCCCTGAAGGCGCGCCAGGTGTTATCCGCGATCACCCCGACGCCGCCCGTGACCGGCACCACCTTCAGAACACCGCGCGCGCCGGTTGCGGCACTGGCATCATAGCCCGTCATCGCCCCGCCGATGCGCGGGTTGGTGCGCACCGTGGCGTAGACCATGCCCGCCATCCTCAGGTCGATGCCGTAGGTGGCCGTGCCCGTCACCTTGGGCAGCATGTCGATCCGCAGCATCGGTTTGCCCAGATAGCGCCATTCCGCCTCGGGTTTCAGTGCGACGCCGGAGGGCGGATCAATGGTCGCGGCGATGCCGGCCAGCGTGGCATAGCCAAGCGCCGTGCCATCGGGCAGCAGCACAAAGCCGTCTTTGGTTGTCAGTTCGGTGCGCGCGATGCCGCTGTGCTGTGCGGCCGCCAGCAGCAGAACCTCGCGGGCGGTTGCGCCTGCGACCCGCAGCTTTTCATAGGCATCCGGCACGGTGCTGGACCCGCCGGTAATCTGAAGGCCCATGAATTTCCCGATCACATCCCCGAAGGCACGCGCATTCTTGGCGACGAACCCATCGCTGGTCGCGGCTATGGGAAAGCCTTCGGCGGCGACGGCACCATTGTAATAGGCGGGGCTTGGCACGCCGGGATCAACGCGGATGTCGCCCCATGCGATGTCCAGTTCCTCGGCCAGCAGGGCGGCCTGCACCGAATAGGCCCCCTGCCCCAGATCGGCGCGGGGTGTGATCAGCGTGACACCTTGCGCATTGATCAGCACATAGGGCGTCAGCGCGGCCTCGCCCGCACCCAGATCCTTTAGCAAGGGGTTGGCGGCGGGTGTCTTGTAGGCATAGACGCCAAACACGACGCCCCCCGCCACAGCGGCAGAGCCGATAAGGAAGCTGCGGCGTGCGATGGTTCCAATGCGGCTCATCCTAGGCCTCCTTCAGCTTGAGGGCTGCGGTTTTGACCGCAGCGCGGATGCGTGGGTAGGTGCCGCAGCGGCACAGGTTCGCGGACATTGCCTGATCTATATCCTCGTCCGTTGGGCTGCTATTGGTGGCCAGAAAGGCCGCCGCTGTCATGATCTGGCCTGACTGGCAGTATCCGCATTGCGCGACCTGATGCTCGGCCCAGGCTGCCTGGACCGCATGCAACGCCGTGGCGCTGCCAAGTCCCTCAATTGTGGTGACCGCACCGTCGACATCGCCCACCGGAACCGAACAGGACCGCACGGCGACGCCGTCGATATGCACAGTGCAGGCGCCGCAATAGGCGATCCCGCAGCCATATTTCGGCCCGGTGATCCCCAGTTCGTCGCGCAACACCCACAGCAGTGGCATATCGGGTTCGACATCCACGTCGAAAGCTTTTTCATTCACGGTCAACTGCATCTGATGTCTCCGGTTTTGCCTGTGCTATAGGTTGCACTTAGCGAGAGGCCAGCGTGATTATAAGTCGCAGATCGCGCCAAACAACTAACTGATCGCGCCAAACAGCAATTGACAGATGGCGCGATTCACCCCGCAATGTCACAAGGTCGCATTAAGACAGCATCACGGGCGAACACCAAAAATATGGCACACAAGGACCAATATCTGGTCGCGACAACGATCCGGCAGCTTTGCGCGGTGTTGAGACTGTCGCCAGACCGTGTTCTGCGCCGCGCAGGTCTGCCCGCCGATTATCTTGAAAACGAGCGGAAAGGCATCCCCGCCAGTCAGGTTTTCCACGTCTGGGATGCCGTCGAGGAAGAGGCAAAACGCCCTGATCTACCGCTGCATCTGGGTCAGGCTATGGCCAACGGACCATTTGCAACGCCACTTTTTGCCTTTTCGTGCAGCCCAGATGTCCGGACGGGATTGACGCGCCTGTCCCTGTTCAAGCCTTTGATCGCGCCGATCATACTGCATCTGGAACCACACCCCGACAGGCTGGATATATCGTTCTCGTCCCTTGATCCCGATCATCCCCTGCCACCGGGTTTCGCGGTGTTCGAACTGGTGTATTTTCTGGAAACCACCCGCAGCCTTACGGCAGAACGCATCATACCGCTTGCCGTGGGCCAGCCGGTTTTCATGGCGGATCAGGCGGTCTTTGATGCGTTCTACGGGACTACGGCGCAGATTTCCGTCCGTCCGATGCTCAGCCTGGCACGTGCCGATGCGGACCGTCCGCTTGTCTCGCAGAACGCGGCGTTCTGGGCCGGTTTCGAACCGGAACTGCAACGCCAGCTTGCCGATAAGCAGATTGAAAACACCACGCCAGAACGGGTAAGGCAGACCCTGCTGGAGCTTCTTCCAAGCGGTCGCACGACGGCGGAAGACGTCAGCAAGGCGCTTGGTCTCGGCAAACGAAGCCTGCAACGCCATTTGCACCGCGACGGGGAAAGCTTTCAATCCATACTGGATTGCACGCGGTCCGATCTGGCGCTGCATTACTTGTCGGACGACCAGATCGGCATTGCTGAAATCTCTTATCTGTTGGGCTACCGCGACCCCAATTCATTTTACCGCGCATTTCAGGGATGGACAGGACTGACCCCGCAACAGGCCCGCAGGCGTAAACGCGCCTGACCAGCGCCCTGCACCGCGCACCGCCAAAGCATTGCGCCGCATCACAAACGATTGACCTGACGCAGCCGTTGCTTGCGCGGGATCATGTGAAAGTGCTTATTGCGCGGACCTTGCCAAGCCACCAACCGGGAGCCACGCCGACATGTCCGATGCCGACCACGGGCCAAACCATGCTTGACCGACACCTGCTGCCGCTTGTCAAAAGGGCGCTGCGTCCGGTGGCGCGTGCCTGTGTGACACGGGGTATCAGTGCAGACAGCGTCACCATTGCGGGGTTCATACTGGGGATGCTGGCGGTTCCGGCGCTGGCGGCGGGGCTTTACAAGACCGCGCTTGTCCTGATCGCGCTGAACCGCATCGCAGACGGCCTTGACGGAGAAGTGGCCCGCATGACCACCCCCACCGCGCGGGGTGCGTTTCTGGACATCGCGCTTGATTTCTTCTTTTATGCGGCAATTCCCTTGGGCTTTGCCCTGGCCGATCCTGCCGGCAATGCCCTGCCCGCCGCCGTTCTGATCACCAGCTTTGTCGGCACCGGTTCCAGCTTTCTGGCCTTTGCCGCAATCGCGGCCCAGCGCGGCCTGACCGCCGCCGAGTACCCGACCAAGGGTATTTACTATCTGGGCGGCTTGACCGAGGGCGCCGAAACCATCGCGCTGTTCGTCGCCATGTGCCTTTGGCCCGGCCTTTTTGCCCCGCTTGCCCTGATCTTTGCCGCCGCCTGCCTGTTGACGACGGCTTTGCGATGGCATCAGGGCTGGCACGCCTTCAAAACCGATTGATATCAACCAACAAAGGATCACCTATGCGCCTTCCCCTGATTGCCACGCTGGCCATGACACTGGCCACCCCCGCCCTTGCCGACTGGCAGCAGACGCTGGACGCCGCCAAAGGCCAGACCGTGTTTTTCAACGCATGGGGCGGCGACGAGCGCACCAATGCCTTTATCGCCTGGGTCGACACGCAGGTGTCTGAAAAATACGGTGTGCATGTGCAGCAGGTCAAACTGTCCGACACTGCCGAGGCCGTAACGCGTGTGATTTCGGAAAAGGCCGCAGGCAAGACTGACAATGGGTCGGTCGACCTGATCTGGATCAATGGCCCGAATTTTCTGTCGATGAAGGAGCAAGGCCTTTTGTTCGGGCCGTTCGTGGCCGAAATGCCCAACGCCAGATACCTTGATCTGTCGCCTACCTCTGCGGCATCGGTCGATTTCACAGTGCCGGTCGAGGGCATGGAATCCCCGTGGCGGCTGGCCAAATTCGTGTTCAACTATGACAGCGCCCGAGTGATGGAACCGCCGCGCAGCATCGACGCCTTTCTGGCGTGGTCCAAGGCGAACCCGGGCCGCTTCACCCACCCTGCGGTCAGCAATTACATGGGCGCCACGTTCCTGAAACAGGCGCTGATCGAACTGGCCCCTGACGCGTCCGTCCTGCAAAAGCCGGTCACCGACGCGACCTTCGACGCCACGGTTGCCCCGCTTTGGGCCTGGTATGACGACCTGCGCCCGACCCTGTGGCGCGGCGGAGAGACCTTCCCCGAAAACGGATCGGTTCTACAACAGATGCTGAACGACGGCGAGATCGACATCTCGATGGCCTTCGACCCGGCCAGCGCCGCCGCCGCGATCGAACAGGGCCTGCTGCCTGAAACCGTGCGCACCTATGCGCTGGATGGCGGCAGTATCGGCAACATCAGCTTTGTCGCGATCCCCTTCAACGCCGCCAACGCCGAAGGCGCACAGGTCGTCGCGAATTTCCTTCTGGAACCGGCGACACAGGCCCACGCGCAGGACATCACCGTCATGGGCAGCTTTTCGGTCCTCGACCCGGCCAAACTGGGCGATGATGACAAGGCGCTGTTCGCCGCCCTGCCGTCCTCTCCCGCCTTGCCCACGAACGAGGATCTGGGCGCGACCCTGTTGGAACCCCACGCCAGCTGGATGACCCGCCTGACCGAGGCCTGGGCGGAACGCTATACCAAATGAGGCCAACCGACGGCCAAACTCTTCGTCTGGCCGTACTGGCACTGGTGATGGGCGGGCTTGTCCTGCCCATTGCGGCGGGCCTGTGGGAAACGGGCCGCGCGGCGTTCGGCATCTTGCCCGCCATCGGGGAAACCACGCTGTCGCTTGACCCTTGGCGCAGGCTGGCCGGTCTGCCGGGGTTTGTCACAAGCCTGCGGCTGACGGTCTTTGTCGGCCTCGCGTCGACCCTGCTTTCCCTTGCGCTTGCCACCGGATTTTGTGCTGCCGTTCACGGGCGCCTGTCGCAACAGGCGGGCGCACGGATGCTGACGCCGTTTCTGGCCGCCCCCCATGCCGCCATCGCCATCGGGCTTGCGTTCCTGATCGCGCCCTCGGGGTGGTTGTCGCGGCTAGTCAGCCCCTGGGCTACCGGCTGGCAGGTGCCGCCCGACATCGCCACGGTGAACGATGTCTGGGGCCTGTCGCTGATCCTTGGGCTTATGGTCAAAGAGGTGCCGTTTTTCCTGTTGGTGATCCTTGCCGCCCTTGGCCAGTTGCCGGTGCGCCAGCATCTTGCAGCCGCGCGCGCGCTTGGATACGGGCGCGGGGTGGCGTGGATCAAGGTGATCATGCCGCAGGTCTATCCACTGATCCGCCTGCCGATCTACATCGTGCTGGCCTTTGCCCTGTCCGTGGTGGATGTGGCGATCATCCTTGGCCCATCGAACCCGCCTGTGCTGGCGGTTGCGGTCACGCGGTGGTTCACCGCACCCGACACATCGCTGATCCTGCCCGCCTCTGCCGCCGCGATCCTGCAAACGGGTCTGGTTGTCGCGGGCATCGCCCTGTGGGCACTGGCAGAGCGGGCCATCGCCCTGCCGGGCCGCTGGTGGATCAGGCGCGGCGGGCGCGGCGTGTCGGCGGAACCGGGGCTGTGGGCCGCAAGTGCCGCGACGATCACGCTGATGATGCTGGGCGGGCTTGCCCTGATCGGCCTGCTGGTCTGGTCCGTCGCATGGCGCTGGCCCTTTCCCGAACCCCTGCCCACGCAATTCTCGGTCAGGGTCTGGTCCAACCCCGCAGGCGGATGGGGCAAGGCGCTGCAAAACACCGCGCTGATCGGCATAGCCTCGACCGCCGCCTCGCTGACCCTTGCCATCGCCTGGCTAGAGGGCGAGGACCGCGCCGGACTGACCCGCGCCCGCTGGGCCGCCGCATTGATCTATCTGCCGCTGCTGATCCCGCAGATCGCGTTTCTTTACGGGCTGAACACCGTGTTCCTGCGGGCGGGCCTGTCCAGTGGCACAACCGCCGTGATCTGGGCGCAATCGCTGTTCGTCTTTCCCTATGTCATGATCGCCCTGTCCGACCCGTGGCGCGCGCTGGACCCGCGCCTGATCCGCGCGGGTGCCGCCCTTGGCGCCTCACCCTTGCGCCGCCTTGTGACCCTGAAACTGCCGATCCTGCTGCGCCCGATCCTGACCTCCGCTGCCATCGGCTTTGCCGTCTCAGTCGCGCAATACCTGCCGACGCTGTTCCTGGGTGCGGGCCGCGTGGCGACCCTGACAACCGAGGCCGTCACGCTCTCCTCCGGCTCTGACCGCAGGGTCGTGGGCACCTACGCGGTGTTGCAGGCCGCCCTGCCCTTTGCCGCCTATGCCGCGGCCCTGCTGCTGCCCGCCCTGATCCACCGCAACCGCCGCGACCTGAACGGAGCGCATCCATGACCACGCTAGACCTGACCCGCGTGACCATCACGCCGAAAGGCGCCGCAACCCCACTGTTCCCGCCGCTCAGCCTGTCGGTTCCGGCGGGGCAGATCGTCACCGTCATGGGGGCCTCGGGTGTCGGGAAATCGACGCTGCTGGACTATGTCGGCGGCCACCTGACGGCGGGGTTCCACGCGACGGGGGGCGTCACGCTGGGCGGGCAGGACATGACCCGCCTGCACGCCGAGGCGCGGCGCATCGGCATCCTGTTTCAGGACGCGCTGATGTTCCCGCATCTGTCGGTGGGCGACAATCTGGCGTTCGGGCTGCGGGCGCATGTGCGAGGCCGCGCCGCCCGTCGCGCCGCCGTGGACGCGGCACTGGAACAGGCGGGGCTTGCGGGTTTTGCGATGCGCGACCCCGCCACGCTATCGGGCGGGCAAAGGGCGCGGGCAGCGTTGATGCGCACCCTGCTGGCCGAACCCGCCGCCCTGCTGCTGGACGAGCCGTTCTCGAAGCTGGACACCGATCTGCGCGAAGACGTCCGCGGTTTCGTCTTTGACCACATCCGCGCCCGCGCCATCCCCGTCCTGATGGTCACCCACGACGCCAGCGACGCCAAGGCCGCAGGGGGAGAGGTTGTGGTGTTGTGAGGGGGGGGCGTAGACTATTTAAAAGAAAACTGATTTACTACTCTTGGATGCAATTTTCTTAACTCGTCCACCATCAGAATCTTGTTGTAGCTCTCCTTCGCTGACAATTTCAAGTATACGCTTTGACGCACCTTCAATATTTGAAGTGTCTAGCACCATTTGAATGCAGGTGCCACTAAACCTCCAATCATGACGTGTCTTTGTCGTGCCTTTACATGTAAGTCCAGCGGTTCCACTTATAATACGGAAGCGCCCGCGTTCAGCAAAAAAACTGCTGGTTACGTAAAGACCAAATCCAGAGTTTCTCCATTGCTCATCCTGATATTTCATTTCAGTTTCGGACACTCCAGAAACTCCTGGCTTTATTGCCTCGAGAAGCGCCAATTTGTCATCTGCTACCACAATCCCAGAACCTGAGAGTGTTGCTCTAATGCCAACCCCAGTATCGAATAAAACAATTTCAGCCAATGATTTAGCAGGCCAATATTGTCCGAAAATAACTAGCGAGTTTCCCAAACTGTGTTCTGCCGAATTCCTCATCATTTCACGAAGTGAATACTGGATTGCAGAAAAAAGGTCGCCGCGCTGCTGTTGAGTTAGAATGCGAGCAAGTTCTGTTGATTTTTCCTCAACAATTTCAGCATATGGTCGCCCTGCGGATGCTTCACGCAGTTTGTTTAGATCAACCACTTGGATAGGGATATAGTTAGCTGAACCTAAGGCTTGACCGGGGCTATTACCCCGATCAAAACCAATGAACCGAAATAAACCGATATGATCTGCGTATCCACGAAACTCACCTTTCTGAGAACGTGCTGTGATTTTTAAGTAATTATTATTTTTAAAAAGCAACCTAATTTCACAACCTAAAAGCAACATTGGCAATGGCTCTCCAAAACTACAATTGGTAAAATCAAATTCACAAGACTCATATTTCGAAAGATCTAAGATGCCAAGTTTCATACCCAAAATTTCTGTAACGCTCGTAAGTCTGCGCGGTACAACTACTTTAGGGCACCTCTAAAAATTGCGCCTGATCTGACGGCGGTGTAGACATTGGGCCAGTGTGAGATGGAGGCTGGTTGTC
>NZ_JBGQOJ010000014.1:0-97355 GCF_052119585.1 Pseudogemmobacter sp. W21_MBD1_M6
GTCACAGGTGGCCGGATACCCCGGAACAGGTGGCCGGATGTTGTCGGAATGGATGGCCGGATCCTCCGGAATACGCAAAAGGTTTGGGATAGTCTTTAGAAGCGTGGTGAGAGACGAAAATGCCTCATCTTCACGTTCACCTTCTTGTATCGAACCAATCTCTTTCCAGACGCTCCTAGTTATCAAAGTACGTGGATTCTCTGACGCCTTGTCCTCACACAGAACAACCTTCAACACACGCTTCTGTGCCTCATCAAATTCGATTATAAAACCGTCAAATCCCTTATCAGCCTGCCGGACATGTGGAGGTGCAAGTATGCTCGCTGGATTAGCTAATCGAGCAGCTACCCATGATACATTTTGAAAGAGATGTCCGTCCCTGTGATAGATCGATACCTTAATTCGGTCACCCGCCTTTTTTTGCTCATTCAAATCGCCATCCCGCGACAATTCGAGGTCAGCCTTTTTTGGAGCAGTGAGCTTTTGAATCGCGTTCGGCAAGACTCTGTCTGTTGAGGAACGCGCCCTGGTTTCAAGCTCCTTTATGACGCGTTCGGCGTTCTGCTCTTGCTGCACGTAAAGGTATGCCAACACGGTGACGAGTTGTTCTCGCTTACCCGATTCGATCGACCATTCATTCAGACAACACTCAGCCGACAGACGTTCAGATAAAACTATCGGCATGACACACACTCCGGATTTGCAGTCTGATGAAATATCCAAGAACACACTTTATAAGTGAGCGGTGTGACAGGCTTTCTCCCGAGAGCTGTTGGATTAGCCACAGGCTGTCAAGCGAAATCGGACTGCGCAAAGTACTGCCTGCCTGAGCGTCGGCTGTAGCAGGGTTCGTCTTTCCTCTCAAAGCCTCCCCAAACCGCAGATCTAAGGGTACTTTGTAGATACTAATTTGCATAGATGTGGGTTTGAATATCCATGAAAGCGCGCTTAATTCCAGAGATAGCGCCAAGTGCATTCTTGGCACCATTGGTCCCACCATATCTCACACGTAAGAAATCAGTTATCTTCGATAAAGCAAGTTCATCAACACCATGGATCTCATAAGCTGCTAGCACCGCCTCAAGAAATGAGCGCATCTCTCCTTCGATGCCTGACAGTCCAACATCTCGCGCGGCATTGGCTCGCTGAGACCGTGCCACCGGAGCCAAAGTGAATTTCACGTAGGCCAGCACGTCAAAAACGTCGCTATTGGGCGCATCAATCAAAAGTTTCATGTCTTCTAGACGGTCGTTGTCATATCCACGATCCGCAAGCACTTTGAAAAACTGTACGCGAGTTTCGGGGTTGCTCCAAATCGCGCGCAAATGTTCCTCGTCCTTTACCAAGTCACTCAGATCGCCAAACAGCTGCTGCATGAACTCTGCACCCGAGATCATCTTTCCATCATGCGAAAAATACGTGGTCGTTGCGATATACTTGATCTGGCGTTCTTTGCCGTCTGCCAACTTCACCACGATCTTTGCTTCGGGTTCCGGACTAGGCTCTGGCGGTTCGCCCGTGCCTACACCAGTAGGGTTAGAGGTCGTTTTTGGCGGCTTGGGATCATCAGGTGGCAGCGGCTCACCATCCCACTCAGGGTCATTGAAATGCTCATACGCCTTAACAAAATCAAATACTGTGAAGAAGTCTTTGCCTTCAAACGTGCGCGTGCCACGCCCGACGATCTGCTTGAACTCAATCATCGACTTCACAGGGCGCATCAATACGATATTGCGCACGTTGCGAGCATCGACGCCCGTAGACAGCTTTTGAGAGGTCGTCAGGATCGTTGGAATACTGCGTTCGTTGTCTTGGAACTCGCGCAAGTGCTGTTCGCCCAGCGCACCATCGTTGGCGGTGACGCGTTCGCAGTAGTGGGGATCGTCGATGTCTTTGATCTGGTTGATATAGTCGCGCACCGCAGCGGCGTGGTTTTGGGTGGCACAGAAAACAAGCGTCTTCTGGCGCGGGTTGATCTGATCCATGAACTCGTGAATCCGGCTTTGTTCGCGTTCGGGGATCACGATTTTCGAATTGATCTCGGCTTCGGTGTAAACGTGGTCAGGGTCAATCTCGCCCCCTACCACTTCATCATCAGGATCATAGACGTAGGTATCAATCGTGCTGGCCATTTGGCGCACTTTGAACGGGGTCAAGAAACCGTCGTCGATGCCGTCACGCAGGGCATAGGTGTAAACCGGTTCGCCGAAGTAGGAATATGTGTCAGCGTTCACCTTTCGCTTTGGCGTAGCAGTCAGACCAAGCTGCACAGCGGGTTCGAAATATTCCAAAATCTTGCGCCAGGTGCTTTCGTCCTTGGCCCCGCCCCTGTGACATTCATCAATGATGATGAAATCGAAAAAGTCAGGTTCGTAATCCCGAAAGTTGAAATCCTCTTCGCCGTTCTTGTTCTCGGTCATAAACGTCTGAAAGATCGTAAAGAACACATTGGCGTTGCGGGGCATCTTGCCTTTTTTGCTAATCTCTTTGGGGTTGATGCGCGACAAGGCGTCGGGCGCAAAGGCCGAAAACGAGTTATAGGCCTGATCAGCCAGAATATTGCGATCTGCAAGGAACAGGATACGCGGGCGGCGCGTCGGCTCTCCTGACAGGTTCCAGCGTGACTGGAACAGCTTCCACGCGATCTGGAACGCGATGGAGGTTTTGCCCGTCCCTGTCGCCAGTGTCAGCAGGATGCGCCGTTCACCTTCTGCCATCGCCTCTAGCACGGCATTGACTGCGCCCGCCTGATAGTAACGCGGTTGCCACTTGCCGCCGTCGGTTTCAAACGGCACCTGCCCGAAACGGTCGCGCCATGCGTTGCCAGTGGGGTAACACCGCGCCCATAGGTCCGCAGGCGACGGCACCGCACCCACCTCTTGTTCGGCCCCAGTGTGGCGGTCGATTTCCCAGTAGCGCAGACCATTGGTGCAATAGGCAAAGCGCGCGTCGATGCGGATGGCATAGTCAAGCGACTGGCCACGTCCTTCGGTAAAGGCCAGACCGGCGCGCTTGGCCTCCATCACGGCCATGACATGGCCATTCATGCGCAGCACGTAATCAGCGGGCTTGGGGGCGTTCGTCTGGCCCCCTGACATGATCCGACCGGGCCAGAGCATTTCTTCGCGGTGCACCCGCGCGCCTTCAATCTTGGCGGTCCCCTCCCAGCCATTGGCGGCAAGATCAGGGTCGATCCGCATGGCCCGGGTATCTGCCTCGGTCTCATTCGCAAGGGGGGCTTGGTCAATCATGGGTTGAGGGTAGCCTCAAGTCAGTTCGCCCGCAAAGGCCTTTTGCAGGAGGGATTGATGCAGGTCGGCGATGTCGGTGAGTTTAGTGCGGTAATCTTGCGCTGCCAGATCAACTTTCGCCCTATTCTCGGTCATTCTATCCACAATGGATTGTTGCACGTTCAAATCAGACGGCACGCCGATCTTCAGCTTTCCCCATTTGGATTTATTGATGATCGGAAGGGTAGCTTGCCCCGAATTTGCAATGACTTGTTTTTGGAAAGTAGGTGTTATGAAGTGGAGATATGCAAAGTAATGATGCAGCCCATCATTCGGCGTTAAGGCGTTGATCTGCTGGTTAGTCGCGATGGGCCGATCATTGTAGCCTGACTTGCCAATGGTCGCGCCGATGCAAACCATCACAGCAGAGTTCTCAGGGATTATGCGAGCACCAGCCAATCCTGCATCGCTTAAGCCCACATCATCGTAGTCTAACGAACCATCAGTCCGGAAATGCCCTGGTTTGATAAACGGTAGAGCGTTACCGTATTGATCAGCTTCTCCAGATTTGGGCGTCCCTCCTGTCGTTAGTTTGCCTAGTGATGACAGTTCATATTTTGGCCACTGCTGCGCATCTTGGACTAACCATTTATCAAGAGTTGCCTCGAACAACTCCCGCGCGTTTTGGAGGTTGGCTTCGGCGTTTTCTTTGGCGCGGGTTAGCCCCTCAAACGCCGCATCCAAAACCGCCACAATCCGCTTTTGCTCTTTGAGGGGAGGGATTGGGATTTCATAGCCTTTCAAAGAACCCGCAGAAAGTTCTTTGAAAGTTGCACCAGTTCCTAGTTCTTGGAGATGTTCAACATTACCTGTCAAGAAGTAGAACAGATATTTCAGATCAAGCTTATCGCTCGGGGTTAAGCCTCTGCAGCCCTGATTGAACGCCATTGGAACGGTGTTGATTGATAGATGCCCAATCGGTGCACGAGTGGACATTATGACTGAACCGACAGGTATTAGTTTGGCGGAACACTTGGACAGCCCAATTTTCGTTATCATTCTTGGCGTATCAGCAACATAGGCCGTTTCTTGTTGCCCCATGTCCTTGGGGGTTAGCCAAGGCACTTCGTCGCCCCAATAGTCCGCAATGTTCGATTTCGGGGTGCCGCCGTTTTGAATGGCACAAACCTCCCCAAGCATCTTGACCTCCCAGCCCGCCTTCACAGCATCCCCCTGATCTCTTCCAAGATTGTTGCGGTCTCTGCGTCCCGCGCCAGCATGTCTTCGATAATGTCCGCAGGGGAGCGCAAGGCCGCTTCCTCGGGCGCAAAGGGGTTCTTGACGGACATATCAACCGTGGTCGCATCAATATCGCTGCGCTGCACTGTCCAGCTTTTGGGGCTGTCGGCCCGCGTCTTTTGCAGTGCCACAAATTCGGCCAGTTCATCATCGCGCAGGGGCGACCCCTTGCCCAAGGACCGTTCAGGGTTCAGCGCGTAGAACCACGTTTTATGCGTCTTGCGCCCTTTTTCAAAGAACAGCACGACGGTTTTCACCCCTGCCCCTTGGAACACCTTTGCGGGGCAATCCAGCACGGTGTGCAGATCGCAGGTCTCTAACAACTCGCGGCGCAAGGCGGCGGCGTCGCCATTGCTTAGAAACGTGTTCTTGATCACCACAGCGGCGCGCCCGCCAGCCTTTAGCTTGCGGATAAAGTGCTGGATAAACAGATAGCCCATCTCGCCCGATTTGATTGGAAAGTTCTGCTGCACCTCTGCACGCTCACCAGACCCGAAGGGCGGATTGGCAAGGATCACGTCGTGACGGTCCTTTTCCTGAATATCCATCACGTTTTCGGTCAGCGTATTCGTGCGTCGGATATTGGGGGCGGCCTTGCGTGCCTGAGCCAAACCAACATCGGGATACACGCCTATCGAGAGCAGCCGTTCTTTGCCATCCATGCGGTATTTGAACTGCCAAAGCTTCGAGCCATTCGGCTTAACCAGCACGAACAACCCCTCGAAATCAGAAACCTTATAGGCTTTCTCGCGCGGCTTTAGGTTTCGCACCTGAATATCTGACAATGGCATCGCTGGGGGTATCACCTTTCCGGAACAAACCCGACACCCCCGCAAACACCCCCAATCCGGGGGTATCTTGCAAAACGCCATTACACGGCGTTGGACAACAGGAGATCACAAAGCCCTTATAATGCAGGGGTATTTGGATGTCATCGGATAAATTTGGACGGTAAAGTGGTGCCCCCACACGGAACCAACCCATTGTTTACAAATGTTTTTAATTGCTCTTCCATGAGTGCATCCACCTTAAAAATATAGCCGCAACTGTCCTTAAGTGCCTTGTCCTGCTCGGTCCTATCCAATAGCTTAAGGTGGATATTATGGGGGATACAAAAATGCGGGCAAAAAACAGACTGACGGCGATTTTCCTGAAAACCGCGCCCGTGGGGAAACATTGCGACGGGGCCGGGCTATGGCTGGTGAAGCGCGACGATGGCGGCGCGCAATGGGTCTTGCGTGTGACCGTTCACGGGCGGCGGCGTGAAATGGGCTTGGGCGGTTTTCCAACGCTGTCACTGGCAGAAGCGCGCAATGTAGCGGAACGCTGGCGCAATGTCGCAGCGGCTGGCCGTGACCCCGTAAAGGAACGCGAAGCCGAAGAACGCGCGGCACGGCGTGAAGATATATCGCTGGCCATTTTAACCGCTGACGCTTTCGAAGCCCGCAAGGCGGAACTAAAGGGCGATGGCACGGCGGGCCGGTGGTTATCCCCCTTGACCCTTCACGTTCTGCCCAAGCTGGGCCGTGTGCCGGTGACCGAACTGGACCAGCGCGATATTCGCGACACGCTGGCCCCGATCTGGCACACGAAGGCCGACACGGCACGAAAGGCGATGAACAGGCTTTCAATCGTGCTGCGACACGCGGCGGCGCTGGGCTTGGATGTTGATATGCAAGCTACCGAAAAGGCCAAGGCGCTTTTGGGGAAAACACGGCACAAGCCAAAGAACATTCCGGCGATGGATTGGGCCGATGTGCCGGACTTTTATTGCAGTCTTGAAGAACCGACGTTGACGCATCTTGCGTTGCGGCTTCTGATATTGACCTGCGTTCGATCAACGCCTTTGCGCACCTTGCGGCTGGAACAGATCGAAGGCGACGTGTGGACCGTTCCGGGCGACGCGATGAAGGGCCGCAAAGGTGCAACGGAAGATTACCGCGTGCCACTTTCACGCGAAGCCCAGCGCATTATCGACCTAGCACGCCCGCACGCGCGCAACGGCTTTTTGTTTCCAAACACACGCGGCGGCGTGATTAGCGACATGACACTTTCACGGATGATGGAACGGCGCGGCATGGAAGCCCGCCCGCATGGCTTCCGCACAAGCCTGCGTACATGGCTGGCCGAAGCGACCGCCGCCCCGCACGAAGTGGCCGAAGCCATGCTGGCACATATGACCGACAGTGGCGTGGTGCGGGCCTACCGGCGCACGGATTGGATAGAACAACGGCGCGAGTTGGCCGAACGTTGGGCCGACCATGTGACGGGCGGAACTGGGAAAGTGGTTAAGCTGGCGGAGGCGGGATGATGGCAAGGGACAAAACCGACAAAACTGACAAAACCCCGGTTGCACTGAACGAGTGGGGCGTCCCCGACTGGCGCGACGAAGAAGCATACGGTGAAACGAGCGGTTGGACACTGGATCGTTGGCGCTGGGAGTTTTTCAGACGCCGCGAAGATCTGCGGAAATGTTTTGATGACCATGCAGAAGCTGAATACCAGTCCAATCAGCGGCTTCTCAATGATCCCACAATTCTTATTAATTGTTTCGGCGGCAAACCTTCAGAGCCCGGGTTCACGGTAAGCGTTGTAAACAGCCGAAAGCATTTTGATTATGTTTCGATCCCAAACCCACGAATTGGTTGTCAGCCAGCGGGCATCCTTAAGCCGTGGAAGAGTTATCGGACAGGAAACGTTATCAACGGCAACGTGCGGGACCTCAGTGAAAGCATTCCCGAGCAGGACCTCAATGAAAGCATCTCGAAGCAGGAGGTCATTGAAATAGTCTGCGAGCAATTGGAGAGTCAGCTCCCTTCAACGCGACCGTCATACACACAAGAACAGGGAAGTTTTACGAATCTTTCTCCAATCAACTTTTTTGAAATGCCTCTTGAACAGCATCAAGTGGCTATAAAATTCGATCTGGATCAACCCCTTGAGCCACAAATGAAAAAAGTACGTGAAGTGCTTCGATCACAGCAGAAAAAAATTCATGGCAAGCTAATTCAAACCCGTCGTCATACTACGAAATGGCTTCAATATCTGCGTTCACTCGACGCGCGGGAGGCGGGAGCAACATGGTCAGAGATAGCGGCCCTACACGTGGAAACGATGCAAAGCGAACAAACTGGGCGAGACAAATGGGCGCAGGCTCGCGCATTGTGTTTTAATTTCGATTTTTAATTCACAATTTTCAGGGCAGGCAAGGCCTGTCAGCTTTGGTCTATCCAATACATAAAAGGATAGACAAGCTATGCAGTACCTTACGTTCACGGAACTCCGCGCCAAGCTGGGCGGACGTTCACGTTCAGCCATCTACCTCGACCTAGCGGCCGGTCGACTTCCCCAGCCGGTGAAGTTGGGCGGTAAGCTATATTGGCCTGAAGTGGATATTGACGTTCGTCTTCGCGAATTGCGCGATCTGGCCACATAATAGATGGATAGAAAGAGAAACCCCGGCGCGCTGGCGGGCGCGTCCGGGGTCGATATGCTCAGCCATGCGAATGCGGCAAGCCTGTCAATTATACCAACTGCAGCCCAGCACAACAAGCAGTTCCCACTATTTTGCCATACGTTCTTCGAGGTAGGCGCGACTGGTTTGTCAGTTATGCCTGCACCAAAAGTTGCCAATATTTGGCAGCGCAATTCCACGCGGGGAGATCACGCAGCACCCTGGAGCGGGAAGTGCAACTGTCATCCTGTAAAAGTTGGAAAGATGCTGAGTGTGGCAGGAGGAGTGGGCAATGGCTAACCTTTCCCCCGAATTGGGCGCACGTCTGGGACGGCTTCTGTCGAGGCTAGAATCTGACTCCCCCGGTGAAGTGGTGGCGACCGTGGCTGCAATCCGGCGAACACTCGATCAGGCAGGGCTGGACCTTCACGACTTGGCGGCGCGCCTGACCGAACCCCCGCGCGAGGCGCATCCGAAGCCCAACACTCCCGACGACGGCGCGGACCTTCTGGCGTTGGCGCACTGGTTGCGTCTTCACGCGTTCACACGGCTGACGCTCCGTCACAGGGAATTTGTGAACAACGTATCGCACCTTCTGACAAACGGGAATCCGTTGACCCCGAAGCAAGTGAAATGGCTGCGCGATCTGTATACCGTACAAAAGGGACATTGACCCATGACTGACGCGCAGGAATTGACCCAAGACCTAGGCGGGAAGTGGTATCGAACCTATGGGGTTGCACCTTGCCCCTGCTGTCAGCCGGAAAGGGCCAAGCGGCAGAATGCCTTGACGCTATCTGATGGGCGCAGCGGGCGCCTTCTGGCGCACTGCAAGCGCTCAGAATGCGCCTTCATTGACATTCTAGCGGCGGCGGGCCTGCGCGCCGGTGACTATCGTGTCCCGGACTCGGCAGAACTTGCGCAACACGATGCTGATCAACAGATGCAAACCCAGCGCAAGGCGGATCAGGCAAAGCGACTTTGGCGTGAAGCCCAGCCCATCGCCGGCACGCTGGCCGAAATCTATCTGCGTGACGTTCGAGGTATCACCTGCCCCCTGCCCGCGACGCTACGTTTTCACGCCGAAGCGTGGCACGGCCCGACCGCTCGGCGCCAGCCTGCAATAGTGGCGGCAGTGCAAGGTGCAAGGCTTCCTGCGGTGCACCGCACTTTTCTGCGACCCGATGGCTCGGGCAAAGCTGGGTTAGACGGTGGCGACAAGCTTATGCTGGGCGGCACGCAGGGCGGCGCTGTGCGGCTGTCTGACGGACATTCGCGACTGGTGGTGGCGGAGGGCATAGAAACCGGCTTGTCTCTGGCCTGCGGGCTTCTGGATGGGCCTGCAACGGTCTGGGCCGCACTTTCGACCTCGGGCCTTCGCGGGCTGCGCCTTCCTCATCGACCGGAGCGGCTGACCATTGCCCCCGATGGCGATGAACCGGGCCGCGCGGCTGCGAACGCTCTGGCCGAACGAGCGCACGGCTTGGGCTGGCAAGTTGGCATACTCGACCCCGGAACCGGGCGCGACTTCAACGACATTTTGACGGAAAGGGCAGCGGCATGAACGCGCAATCCATGAAAGAAATACCATTCGCACCATCATGGCCGGAACCTGACCTGCGCCTATTGCGCACCGAACTGCCCCCAGCGCCGACACTGCCGCTGCGAGATGTGCTGGGGCCGCGCTTGGCGCAATGGGTGGAACAGGCGGCGGAATCCAAGGGCGCGCCCCCTGATTATGTTTTTGCGGCAATGCTGGCGGCGGCCGGCGCGACCATTGGGAACACGCGCTGGGCGCTTGTTTGGCAAGGATGGACTGAACCGCCCGTCATTTGGACTATGTGCATCGGCCTGCCCAGTGCGGGAAAAAGCCCAGCGATTGACGCGGCAATTCAACCGCTACGCAAGGCCGAACGCCCCCTGCGTGAAGCCGCAAAAAAGGAGCTGGCCGAATGGTCAGAAAAGGCGGAGGTTGCTCGGCTAATGGAGCAAATCTGGAAAGAAGCCACGAGGGTGGCAATTAAGGCGGACCAGACACCCCCCGCCAAGCCCAAGGGCTGTGATATTGGACCTGCTCCACATGTCCCCCGACTGGTGGTCAATGATGGTACAATCGAGCGGCTAGGCGCTATTCTGGCGCAGCAACCCCGCGGCACGCTGCAAATGCGCGATGAATTGGCAGGATGGCTTGAAGGGATGCAACGCTATGCGGGCGGTGGAACCGACCGCCCGTTCTGGCTCGAAGCTTTCGGGGGGCGGAGCTTCACAGTGGAGCGGATGGGCCGCGAACCGCTAACGATCGACCGACTTTCAATCGGAGTGCTGGGCGGCATTCAACCTGAGCGGCTTAAAACGCTTCTATTCAAAAGCGATGATGACGGGCTTCTTGCACGCTTCCTGCCAATCTGGCCGAACCCATCGCCCCTTCGCCGTCCGCAGGTGTGGGCAGATGAAGCGATGATGGAAGGGGTTTTGGCAAAGCTACTGACGCTTGACCTTGTGACCGATGAACACGATGTAATTCGCCCGTTCTTTATTCACTTCAGCGAAGACGCGCGCGACCTGATGGATGACTTTCGGCAGAAGGTGAGGGGCTGGGAGGGTGAGGCCGATGGGCTAATGTTATCCTTCCTTGGAAAGCTGCCCGGACTAACGGCACGGCTGGCGCTGGTGCTTGCCTTGCTAGACTGGGCGGCGGAAGGAGATGAACAACCGCAATTGATCTCTGTCCAGCACTTTGGGCGCGCTGCGCGTTTGGTGGAAGTCTATTTTTTACCGATGGCGCGGCGGGCATATAATGATGCCGGAACAACCAAGGTCGAACGCGCGGCGCGACGACTGACGGAAATCATTCGCAAACAGGGATGGCACCGCTTCAGTTCACGGGAAGTCATGAAACTTGACCGCTCGGGGCTGGGTACCAAGGCCGAACTCGACCCGGTGTTGGTACTGCTGGAAGATGGTGATTGCATTCGCTCGGTTGAGCCGACTGTGAAGCCGCAAGGCGGAAGGCCAAAACGGCTTTTCATTGTAAACCCAGCCCTCCACGGGCAACGGATATGAATTTCAGAAGGTCGGGCTGTCAGTTTTGTCAGAAGAGGGCACGATAGAAGCTTCAGAAATTTGAAGCGACTGTAGCAAATGTTGCACCGCGTAACGGAAGAAATCGCAAAGGCGCGTGACCTACAGCATTTGACAATTACCACTGCCGCCAAGGGTCCTTTGCATCTTCTGAAGGCACATTTTCCTGAATGAAACTGAATACAGCTTTTTGAATTACCCTCGAATCTTCATGGAGTCTTATCTTGAGTTAACAATTGTTCACATTGAAAATCGTCGATGACACAAACAGAAACACGAGGCACCAGCATGCAGGACAAAGAAATTTTCAACCCATATCGCCGCGAATGCCCCTATTTCAAGCGCCCCCACCAATCATGCGGGCATGCTTGTTTCGAGTGCGACGTCGGCGAATGTCGTCGTTTTTTTGAACGCGGCCTCTCGATCGAAGGCCATCCTCTCCCACCAAAAGAACGACCTCGATGCGATGCCGCTACAAAACAGCTATTCTCTTGCCGCAATCCTGTCGTTCCAGGCAAGCGACGGTGCAAGTTCCATGGGGGAGCGAGTACCGGGCCAAAAACGCCGGAAGGACGGCAAAGGATCTCTGAAGCGCAGAAGTTGCGTTGGGCAAAGGTGCACTATCAGCAGGCTGCGAATTGATGAAAAATTATAGTAAAAAGGCCGCAATCGCCCGAATATACTTTCCGCAAGCCCCATGGAGAGGGCCAGCGCACTGCCCTATCAAACTGCCTCTCCGGCCAAATTGCGCGGGTCCTGTTCATTTATTCCGCGCAATAGATCTGTTTTTATCTCAAAGATCATCCTGACCGTAGCACAGACCTTGCATGCAGCTTTCGGCGTTTCTGCATAGTAATTTGCGTGAGCGATGTCGTCGCGCAAGCCTTCGATGCGCTTGAACTTCGCCTCCAGCTGTCGGCGGCTTCCCGTCAACAACTTGCCCTTCAAGATGATTGTCGCCTTATCGCAAAGTTGGGTGAACACGATGTCGTTCACATATCCGTCGCCTTCTTTCGCCCGTGCGATCGCTTTACGGAGCGGCCGCTGTCGATCCTGGCTGATCAATCCCATCCACTGCTCTGATTCACCGTCCCATTCAATCTCGATGCGCCGCGCCATCACGATTTCCAAGCTGGTCATCAACGTGAACAGCGCGGCCCGGACCGGCAGTTGCTGCAAGTCTGACAGGCTGATCAGACCGGCGACCTGATGGCCTGAAACAACCAGTCGGGTTGGGCGACCATCGGCCGTTTTGACAAAGTCGAAGATGCTGGCGTCTGCGCCGATCACCATGTCCTCCGAGAATGGCTCAAAGTCTTCTTTAATCAGCGCATCCGGTGCAGTGCGCCCAAACCACTGCTCAGCGTTGTGAAGCCCAAGGTATCGGCCCCTGTCATCCACCACTGGGATAAAGCTGAAGCTGTCCACATTCCGGGCCATCACGGTCGCTGCACTTTCCTCGCGCCGACAGGTCATCAGAATATCGCGCGGGGTCATGATCATCCCGACGGTCAGGCTTCCTTGCACCCGATCCAGAACTTCAAATCCGATATCGCCCCTTGCCGCCCAGCGCTCACGTATTTGCAACTCGCACCCCCATTCGGGTCAGCGCAGTGGCTGCAAACTCTTGGCCGTCTCGCGACCTATCAGCTATTTTCTTGAGCAGGCGCCCTTGCGCATCCCATTGCTCGACTTGCGTCTTCTGATGGCGAAAAGTGTGAAATCGATCCCAGATGAAAGCGAGCATTTCGGACCAGACAAGCTGCGTCACCTCAGGATAAGTCGCACCGAGATCATCATTTCGGCTAGATCCGACTGCGACCAGACGCACACGAAGCCCCATTTCACTAATGTGAATGCCCGATTTGTAGATATCCGATGCTGCTTTTTCAATATGGCCGGGTGGCAGGCAACCGATCGCGGCCAAGACCCGGTGCACGTTTTGGTGATCTTCGAGCGTCCAAGGGCCATTTAGCGTGCAGGGTTGGTTTGTCTTCACTTCGGCGATGACGACATCAATCTGGTCTGCAGAGAGGGACAGCCGGGCCTCATCGTCGTGCATTATGTCTTGCGGGTCATCAAACAGACGCTCGGCACGGTAAGGAAATCGTACGGCTAAGAGATCGGCATCAGTGCGTTGCGCACCGCGGCGCTCTGGATGGACGACAAAGTTTTCAATTTGAAGAAAACCATTGAGGCGAAAATACCAATAGGCGATCTTTTCAGGTTCTAGCGACCCCGCCGGAAGCGGGCGAGGAGGACGGGTCATTGCGCCACCTCCAATTCCTCAGCAGATGGCTCCAGCGCCTCGTACAGGAGGGCGTTGAGGAGTTTGCGGCGGGTGGTGGCGGTGGTGGTGAGGCTGGCTTCCAGCTGATCGCAGAGGGCCATCAGCGCATCGACCTTGGCCACGATGCGGTGTTGTTCGGCGAAGGGCGGGAGGGGACACGGGTAGGAAAGCAACTTGCCCTGATAAATGGCGCATACGTTCGTCGTGTTTGATTTCAGTCCTTCGATCAGATCTCTACCAATGGGGCTTCGAAACCAAATATCCACAAAATCAGGGCAGACGTCGGGATGGAATTTTGCTCGAAGTATATTGTTGTTAAAGAGGAAAATTTCGGAGTCTGTCAGTCTAAAGATGCAGGTCTTCCCTACAAGTTCCCGGCTGTTTCGCGTATTGAACAGAAAATCGCCATTCTCCAGGCGGAAGCACTTGGCCTCATCTTCACTCGCGTCAATGCGGGCAAGACTCGACAGATCCATGCCACCATCGTTGGCAATGTTATTCATCTTAAAGTAGGCGAACGCGAGCTCAGGTCCTTGCTGCGCTTTTCCTCGATCAAGGCCGACGCGAGCCTCAACGGGCAATTCTCCGAACGTAGTCCACACCCACTGTTCCGGCAGATCGTGCGGCGATTTGACTGCTGCTTCGCCGGAAGAACTCTCCTTCCCGCGCATCGCTTTCTTTGGGCTCTCCTCAATCCGCCTCATCAACTCCGCCGCCGGTTCGTCGGTCGGGTCCTGCGCCACAAGCTTCCCGCGAACAGCGAGGTCCAAGATGGTTTGGCGGAGGGTTTTGATTTGGTCGGGGCGGGTGGTGAGGGTGGTGAGGGATTGCAGGGCAAAGCGGGCATTTGTTTGGAAGGAGGGAGCGGGGATGGTTTCCGCGTCCGCCTCGGGGGCGGTCAGCCGGGCAAGGCTGGCGGCGGTCAGCCGATCCCGCACCGCCTCTCTCCCCGCCCGCGCCGCCTGCAACCTGTCACACAACGCCATGAGTTCATCGACCTTGGCCACGATCCGCTGCTGCTCGGCGAGGGGTGGGAGGGGGATCAGAACTGTTTTTAGATGGCCAGTTGATACGCGAAATCGCGTCGCTCCTTTCCCGTAAGCCTCAATTTGGGCGCGAGTAGTTGGGGCGTTCATCGCCAGCACAATGAAATCAGCAGAAGCGTTCCTGTCTGGACGCAGAATAGCAACGTCAACAACGGTTATTGCTGGTTGACCGATGCCCAGAAAAACGCAGGCCCTTCCAATGGGGTTTGGCAGTCGCGCAATCAAAACATCGCCGACTTCTAGTCGTGTGCAATTCAGCCTGACTTCGGTTTCCTCGGTCAAGAACCTATTTGATTTGTCTAAGAACGCGCCAACCCCAACGTCAGCAAGCTGGATTAGTCGAACGCCACCGTTTTCAGCCTGATCCTTAGTCTCAATCCAATCTCCATCAACTAAAGAGCGTGGTGATAGCGTATCCAGTGCCGCTAAATGCCATCCTTCCGGCATCGAGAAAGGAAATTCCGATTCTGAAATATCAAGCGGCTTAGCTTTTGGCTTTCTGATCTCACCCGACTTCACCAGCCGCGCCTTTTCCTGCACAATCCGCTTCAGCAACTCCGCCGCCGGTTCATCGCCCGCATCTTGCTCCACCAGCTTACCCCGCACGGCGAGGTCCAGTACGAAGCGGCGCAGGCGGGGGATGGCGTCTTCGGCGTCAGAGATGCGGTCGTAAAGCGCCAGCAGGCGGGCAGAGGAAAACGTGGCGTCCTTCATCGGGCCAGCGCCTCGGTCAGGATAGCCTTCAACTGATCGCGCAGGGCGGCAGTCTCGGCCTCCGCCGTTGTCAGATCGGCCAGCAGGGTTTCGGGGTCGCCGTGATCCTCGGCCACCGTATGGGGGTTCTTGACGTCAAGGTTATAGCCGCGCGCCTTGATCTCTTCCGCCGAGACCTTCCACGCCTGCGGGCCTTCGACCCGCCCCTCGCGCGCGGCACCGCCCCACCATGCGGCGCAATCGTCCAGATGATCCAGCCGGATCGGCCGCGTCATTGAATAGGCCTTTTGCGTTTCGGGCACCTTGTGTTCCCAATACCAGATGTCCTGCGTGGGCTGGCCCTTTTCAAAGAACAGCAGGTTGGTGCCGATGGAGGCATAGGGTTTGAAGACCGAGTTCGGCAGCCGCACGATGGTGTGCAGGTTGCATTCCTCCATCAGGTGTTCCTTGAGACGGGTCTTGACCCCCTCGCCGAACAGCGAGCCGTCGGGCAGCACCACGGCGGCGCGGCCACCGGGTTTCAGCAGGCGGATAATCAGGGCAAGGAACAGATCGGCGGTTTCACGGGTGCGGAATGTGGGGAAGTTGGATTCGATCCCGTCCTCTTCCTTGCCGCCGAAGGGCGGGTTGGTCAGGACGATGTCGACACGCTCATCGCGGGTCCAGCTGACCAGCGGCCGGGCCAGCGTGTTGTCGTGGCGCACGAAGTCGGGTTCTTCAACGCCGTTCAGCAGCATGTTGGTGACGCAGAGCATGTGGGGCAGCGGTTTCTTTTCCACGGCACGCAGGGCGCCCTGCATCTGGGCCTCCTGTTCAGGACGCTTAACGTAGTTGTCGCGCATGTGGCGCATGGCGCAGGTCAGGAAACCGCCGGTGCCGCAGGCCGGGTCGAACAGGATCTCACCCGGCTTGGGGTCGATCTGCTGGACCATGAAGGCGGTGACGGCGCGCGGTGTGTAATATTCGCCCGCATTGCCCGCGTTTTGCAGGTCGTTCAGGATTTGCTCGTAAATGTCGCCGAAGTGCTGGCGTTCGGTCAGGTTGTTGAAATCGACCTCGTTGATCTTGTTGATCATCTGCCGCATCAGCTGGCCGGATTTCATGTAGTTATAGGCATCCTCGAACACATCGCGGACGACCTTGGCGCGGGGGCCTGCATTGGTCGGCAGGGTCTTGAGTTCGGTGAACAGGGTATTGTTGACGAAATCCAGCAGCGTGTCGCCCGTGATCCCTTCGGGGTCCGCCGCCCAGGCGCGCCATTGAAGGTTGGCTGGGATCGGGGAGGTGTAATTATCCTTGGTAAGTTCAAGTTCCTGATCCTGATCGTCGATGATCTTCAGGAAGAACATCCAGCACAACTGGCTGATGCGCTGGGCATCGCCATCAACGCCGGTGTCTTTGCGCATGATGTCTTGGATGGATTTGACGAGGGTGCGGACGGACATAGGTTATGACTTCTTCTTTTCTTGGGGTGCAGGTGACGATTTCTTCATGAAATCATCCCAAAGGGTGTGTGCGATTTCCTCATCAACCTTGTCCAACGCTTCGTTGCGCAGAAGATCGAGCGGATACCAACGCTCATTCTTCTCTTGATATAGGACGCGGGTGTAAATGTTACCTGTATGGGAGAGACGCCAAGGTTCGTACGTTTCGGACAGTTTTGTATAGGCATGATTGAGGCTTTGAACTGGAGAGTCCGAGAACGGTTCGGGCAGACAAATCGAGGTCGACTGCAAACCTATTGCTTGGGGGCCGTGCGTCATCAGCCAAAGTCCACCATATTCTTCATCATATGTGCGCATTTGCGCGTAATGGGGCTTGCCAAGCGTTACCCTGACTAAATGCAGAAACACAGGGCTCCAACCATCGAAACACAGCGGCGAAAGTTTGCTACGCATGTCATTGCCATTGATCAAATGATCGGCAAACGGCTTTTCAATTTTTGACTTCTCTTTGATCGAGAGCATCACGCGAAGTTCCGTTCCCTGCTCAAGAACTTTGTACCGATTTTTCGTTTCCATCCGCTCAAGAAACAGCGGGTCGGAAATTGAGCTCCTGTCTAAAATCAACGCGGCCTTCGCGTCAGGACTGACCGGAATGACTCCGCCGTATGCGGATTCCCATACACCGTCCACATATTTGACTGGAAGCCGAAGTTGCCGTGACGATGGGGGTTTGGTCATGCGCTTTCTTCGTAGATGGCAGATTGCAGATCGTGGACGGCCTGTTCGAACCCAGGTTTTCCCCCGAAAGCGCGGACGAGTTCAACCACACTTCCCATGCCGCTGAATGGCGCGATCTTCAGGACGCCAAGATCGCCGAGGTTCATAACACCTTCGTCGGCATATTTTTCAAGCAAGGCTTCCAGCACGGCCTTTGCCTGGGGGCCATACTTGGTGAACACATCGCGTTTTTTCACGCTTTCAGCCCGCTCATGCCGGGTAAGAGGCTTGGCATCAAAGGCGATGTGGCAGATCAGATCAAAAGGGTCGAGATCCTTGCCAAGCTCCACCGCAATCAGGTCAAGCGGCAGACCTTCGGCTTCCAGTTCCTCCAACACCGCCTGCCTGCGCCCATCTCCATTCCAGCGTTTGAGAAAATCATCAAGGCTGGCGAACTGCTTTTGCAGGGCCTTCCGAGTATAATCGCGCAGGGATTCCGTGACCAGTTTGCCGTTTTCGTCAAGATATTCGATCCGCTCTGCGACGATCAGCGCACCCACGCCGTCAACATAGACCTTACGGTTCGGGCTGCCGCTAAACGGGTCCACGGGATCAATCAGCACGGTTTCCTCGCCACCCGGTTCTGGCGGCAACGGCTCGCCATCTTCACCGGTCTGGGGCGCATCATCTGGCGGCGTGATCGGATCATCAGGGCCCGGCTGGTAAATCTGGACCGGTTCGCCGTCGAACTCCGGGTCGGCAAAATGGCTGGTCGCGCCACGGAAATCCATCACAGTGAAGAAAAGCTTCTGTGTATCCTCATGCACACGGGTGCCCCGGCCGATGATCTGCTTGAACTCGGTCATGGACCCTACATCCCGGTCGAGGACAATCAGGCGGCAGGTTTGCGCATCGACGCCGGTGGACAGAAGCCGGGAGGTCGTCACGATGACCGGATAGGCCGCTTCGGGGTCGATGAAGTTGCCCAGTTGATCGATGCCATCCTTGTCATTGCCGGTAATGCGCATGACGTAGCGATGGTTTTGGGCCACCAGATCAGCGTTTTCATTGATCAGAGCCTGACGCATGCGGGCGGCGTGCTCCTGATCGACGCAGAAGATGATGGTCTTGGCCATCCGGTCGCCGCTTTGTTTCAGGAACTCCGACACCTTTCGGGCCACCAGCCTGGTGCGATCATCCAGCACCAGTGTGCGGTCGAAATCTTTGGTGTTGTAGATGCGGTCATCGACTTCTTCGCCGTCGCGGTCCAGCTGGCCCTGCACCGGACGATAGCCCTGCACATCGCGGTCGATATGGACCTTGATGACCTTATAGGGCGCAAGGAAGCCGTCGCGAATGCCCTGCTTTAGAGAATAGCTGTAAACCGGCGCACCGAAGTAATCGATGTTGGAGGCATATTCGGTTTCTTTTGGCGTGGCGGTTAGACCGATCTGGGTCGCTGTTGTGAAATGGTCGAGGATTTCCCGCCAAGCGGAATCGTCCGCAGCACTGCCCCGGTGGCATTCGTCAATCACGATCAGATCGAAGAAATCCCGTGAGAACTCCTTGTACAGCTTTTGACTTTCGTCCGGGCCGGTGATGGCCTGATAAAGCCCCAGATAGATTTCATAGGAGGTATCGATCCTGCGGCGCTTGTCCAAGGCCAGCCTCACGTCGGTCGACGTGCCGTCGGCGCGCTCAATAGTTTTCGATTGGGTCGACAGCTTTGCCATATTGCCCGCAAAGGGCCGGAAGTCGTTCACCATGGTCTGATCGATCAGCACATTGCGATCCGCCAGAAACAGGATGCGCTTCTTCTGGCCTGCCTTCCAAAGCCGCCAGATGATCTGGAACGCAGTATAGGTCTTACCAGTGCCCGTCGCCATAACCAGAAGGACCCGGTCCTGACCTTTGGCAATTGCCTCAATGGCAGAATTGACGGCATTGACCTGATAGTAGCGCGGCGTCTTACCACTGCCGTCGTCAAAGTAATCCTGAAGCGCCACAACCGATGCGGCATCAGAAAGGCCCTTCCAGGCACAATACCGCGCCCAGAGGTCGGCAGGCGACGGAAACTGGTCCAGCGTCAGGGTGACTTCCGGCGTTGGGCTCATGCCAGTTCGGTCGTGAAAAACAAAACCGTCGCCGTTCGAGGAAAACACAAACGGGATTTCAAGTGTTTCAGCATACCCCAAACCCTGCTGAAGCCCAGCTCCGATCGCTTGGGTGTTTTCCTTTGCTTCAATTAGAGCAATCGGAATGTTTGGCTTTACGGAGAGGATGTAATCGGCACGTTTGCCCTTACCCCGGCTCACCAACTTTCCGCGGACAATGATCCTGCCCTTCGTAAAGCTGACCTCTTCCCGGATTTGGTTTATTTCGTCCCACCCGGCACCGCGAAGTGCAGGCGTGATAAACTTGGTGCAAATGTCGCGCTCACTGAGCGATCGCTTGTCCATGCAGTCATGTCCCGGCTGCGCGATGCACCGTAAGAGCGGCAAATCGGATAAATGTTTTGTTTTACAAGCTTAAACGGGTTTCACGGCGCGGGGCAACGCCAAACAGCGGCGCATTTTGTGCGCTGCTCGTGGTTGAGGCGCAACCTTAGGGATTCCCTTCCCACAATAGTGACAGCGTCATGTAATTGACGCGCATCTCACGATGGATAGAACCTGCCTCTGCCGCCTTTTTGGAATCTGCGGAAGCATCTTCTTTGTGCTTTCGTCTGCACCTGATAGCCAACCTCTTGGAGGTGCAGCATGTCCAAAAATGAAATCAGGCCCAAGGGGACCAAGCGGCGTCGAGGCAATACACTCGAACATTGGGAAGTCGGGATCGCGAAGGCCATGATAAATCGGGGCGGTCTTTTCACAAATGATCAAGACATTCTTGCCTATTTCACACGCCCCACCCGGTCGATCAATCATCGTCTCATAAGCGAAATCCGATCCGAGGCCAAACACAGGACAATCAAGGCCGCAAGCGATGACGACCTTGATGCCTTTGTCTCGATGTGGCCCGATATTGATCACGAGACTGGTCTCAGCCTTCGTGGTGACGAACTTCTGATCAAGGCACGCGAGGCCATGATTGCCGCTGTCCAAACGTTCAATTCGGCGGGCCTGACGTTCCGGGCTGAACTGTTCATCGTTACGGCAATTATCGCATGGACATACCTGCTTCATGCATGGCTTCGACGCGAAGGTATGGACTATCGCTACCCAGGCCAAAAAACGAAAGAAGGGGCCGATAAGTTCTGGGAGCTCGGCCAATGCCTCAAGCATGACAAATGCCCGGTTAAGGGTGGCGCTGTGACGAACCTGCACTTCCTGATCGAAATTCGACATGAAATTGAACACCGGTCAACGAACAGGATTGACGATGCCTTGGGCGCAAAGTTGCAAGCCTGTGCGCTGAACTTCAATGAACTGCTGAAAAGGGAGTTCGGGGCTCAGTATGGCCTTGAAAAACGGCTGCCACTGGCCCTCCAGTTTGTCTCTTTCGGGCCTGAGCAACGAATGGCCCTCAAGATGGCGTCGGACCTACCCAAGCATATAGCATCAGCGATCGATACGTTCGAACATGAGCTCAACGCCGATCAGATCAAGGATCCAGCCTACCGGATGACCTACGGCTTTTTCCCCATGGCTGCGAAAAAGCCAGGAGCAGCCGATACCGCCGTGCAAATCATACCAGCAGGCAGTGCGATGGCTGATGAGGTCGAGAAGATAATCTTCAAAGAGGTGAACAAGGAACGCTACCCCCCGGGCCGCGTGGTCGAGAGGGTTCAGGCCGCCGGTTTCCCGAGGTTTCGCATGCACGACCATATCCGGCTCTGGAAGAGCCTGGATGCGCAGAAGGACGGCAAAGGCTACGGCTACGGCTGCGTCGGCGACTACGGCAACTGGGTCTGGTTTGACCGCTGGTTGGATCAGGTGCTTGTTCACTGCGAGGCTGAAGGCGACAAATTTCGATGACACTGGGTCAGGCGACTCTGATGACCTCCCCCGAGGAATTGCGCTAAAATCATGCCTTTTGGCCAGAACCCTGCACGGGGCTCCGGCTACTTGCCGTAAGCTAAGGCCCGGCCATACCCGGCGGGCCCGATGTCATCAATCCAGGATCTGTCCCGTCGGGCAGCGCCAAGGCATCAGCAGACCATAGTCGATGTCGCCGCGCGTGCGTTCGATCTCATCGACCACCCAGTCAGGTATTGGCCACTTGCTTAACACGGAACAGGGAGCGGGGAGTTTTGTAGGTTTTGTAGGTTTTGTCCGTAGAAGAAGAGACTCTAGGAGTAAGTCCTGCTCGACCATCCATCCGGCGTCCCGTTTCTTGATTATCGTAACCGCCCCACGCTGACCTCTAGGGGCAGCCACAATCGCGAGGTGGAATGCCTTTAGTGTCGTCATGACTTTTCTGCCGACCGCCTGGCTGAAACACCGTCCGAATTTGGTGGGGGCTTGATTTTTCCGCTATGCTTAGGAGTTTCAAGAAATTTTAGCAAAACGTAAAAGGTGTATAATTGAGGGGATACCTCAAACCCACCTTGGGGTTAAACTGTTTATTATCAATTAGTTAAGTAAAAATTATGGTGCCCCCACACGGACTCGAACCGCGGACCCTCTGATTACAAATCAGATGCTCTACCAGCTGAGCTATAGGGGCATTGAGGCTCATTTACGAAATCATTTCGGCTTATGCAAGCCCTAGCGATTGGTTCTTGCAAGCAAAATTACAGCAAGCAGTCCAACACCGATCACAAGGATTGCCGCAGGGGATGCGTCGCCCAGATTTTCAAGCGAGGCCTTCTCGTGGACGCGGGTCGCAAGGGTGTCGTAGTTGAACGGGCGCAGCAGCAGCGTTGCGGGCAATTCCTTGACGCAATCGACGAAAACAAGCAGCAATGCCGTGCCCACGGACCCGCGCATCAACGGCATATAGACCGCGCGCAGGGTGCCTCCCGCAGATCGACCAAGGGATCGCGCCGCCATCGGCAGGCTGGGCGTCACCCGTCCCATCGCGGCATCCGTGGCCCCCTGTGCGATCGCAAAGAACCGTACCACATAGGCGAAAACAATCGCAAACGACGATCCGGTCATCAATAGCCCGGGGTCAAAGCCGGTCCAGCCCTGCACAAGATCGGCAAATGCATTGTCCGCCGCCGCCATGGGAATCAGGATCCCCACCCCCAGAACAGCCCCCGGCGCGGCGTAGCCGATGGTTGTCAGCGGCAACAAGGTGCGGGGCAGACCGCGCCCCGCAAGCCGCACCCCGTAAACCATGAACAGCGCCAGCAGCACTGTCAGCACCGCCGCCGCGCCACCCACAACCAGCGTATGCATCAAGGCGCGGATCAGGCCGGGATCGACCCATGCCGCGCCGCTTTGCACCGCATAGGACAGAATCACCGCAGCAGGCAGAACAAAGCCCACAAGGAACGGGAAGACGCACAGCGCCGTTGCCAGCCACCCCTGCCATCCGGCCAATGCTGCGGGCTCGACGGGGCGCTGTTGGCGCGACAGGCTATAAAAGCGGCTGTTGCGGCGGCTGGTTTTCTCCAGCGCCACCAGCCCCAGAATCAGCGCCAGAATCACCACCGCGATCTGCGCCGCTCCGCCCGCGTTACCCATTTCCAGCCAGACGCTGAAGATGCCTGTGGTCAGGGTTTGCACCGCGAAATACTCGACCACGCCGAAATCGTTGATCGTTTCCATCATCACAATCGCCGCCCCAGCCGCAATGGCGGGACGCGCAAGCGGCAGCCCGACCCGCCAGAAGCGGGCAAAAGGCCCCGCCCCCAGCGCATGTGCCACCTCGTAGCTGCACCCGGACTGCTCGCGGAACGCGGCGCGGGCCAAAAGATAGACATAAGGAAACAAGGACGCAGACAGAACGATCACAGCCGAGGTACGCGACCGGATCTCGGGGAACCAGTAGTCACGCGAGGATGTCCAGCCGAATGTAGCGCGCAGTGCGGCTTGCACCGGACCGGAATAGTCCAGAAAATCCACCAAGGCATAGGCGCCGACATAGGCCGGAATGGCCAGGGGCAACAACAGGGCCCACTGCAACCAGCGCACGCCCGGAAAGCGGTACATGGCCACAAGCCAGGCGGCGCCAGTCCCGACGCAGGCCGACAGGACGCCGACCGACACCATCAATATCCCCGAGTTGCCCAGATAGCGCGGCAAGGTCGTGGCAATCAGATGCGGCCAGATGTTTTCCGTCGGGAAAAACGCCAGCCAGATGACAGCGATGATCGGCATAAGGACCAATGCCGCGATCAAAAGGGCCCCGATCGACCAGAAATCGACAGCCAGACGCGGACGACGCCATGTGGTAAGTTGAGTGTTTTGCTCGGTCATGCCGAACGACTTAACGGAAAGCGGTTTCCCTGTCCAGAAAACCCCGTATATTGCCCGCAATTGAAACAACCGTTCACGGAGCATTATGCAGGTCGTTTTCCACATCGGCGCCCATAGCACGGATGAAGACCGCCTGCTGAAAAGTCTGTTGAAAAACAAGGCAGAGCTGGTAGGCCAGGGCATAGTCGTGCCCGGCCCCAGCCGCTATCGCCAGCTTTTTCGCGAAACGGTGCAGTCGCTGAAAGGTGCGCCAGCCCCCGCCAGCGTTCAAGAGCTGCTTCTGGATGCCACAATGGACGAGGACGAGGCAGACCGCCTGATCCTGTCGAACGAGCATTTCATTTGCGTCGTGCCGCGCATTTTCGAAAACGGTCGCCTCTATGACCAGACCGAGGAAAAGATCGCCGCTCTGTCGAACCTCTTTCCCGGGTGTCCGGTCGAATTCCACCTTTCGGTCAGCAATCCGGCAACCTTCATCCCCACCCTTCTGACGCGCACGGACAATCTGACATACGATACGCTGCTTCAGGGCTCCGATCCGATGGGCCTGCGCTGGTCGGATATGGTCGGACGGATCCGCGCAACAAGCCCCTCTGCCGCGCTGACGGTCTGGTGCAACGAGGATACGCCGCTGATCTGGTCACAGCTCTTGCGGGAAATATCCGGGGCAGAGCCGATGACGAAACTCGTCGGTTCGTTCGACCTTCTGGCCGAGATCATGACCCCCGACGGGATGAAGCGTTTCCGCGCCTATCTGGAATCGCACCCGCCACAGACCGAAGTGCAGTTGCGCCGCATCATCTCGGCATTTCTGGATAAATTCGCGATAGAGGACCAGATCGAGCTTGAACTGGACCTTCCCGGCTGGACGGATGTCTACGTCGACACACTGACCGAACTCTACGAGGAAGATATGTACCGGATTCAGCGCATGCCGGGGGTGAATTTCATCACCCCCTAAGCCCCTCGATCAGGACGTCGGCCTCAGCTCATCCCCAGCGCTTCTTTGTAAAGCTCCAGAATGGCTTCTTCTTCGGCGATGTCATTGCTGTCGCGCTTGCGCAACGAAATCAGCTTGCGCAGGATCTTTGTGTCGTACCCGCGCCCCTTGGCCTCGGCCATGACCTCTTTTTGCTGATCGGCAAGGTCTTTCTTCTCGGCGTCCAGACGCTCGATCCGCTCGATGAACTGGCGCAGTTCGTCGGCGGTCACGCGGTAGGTTGCATCGGTGGATGTGTCGCTCATGTCTGGCCCCTCAAATCATCTGGAGGCACTGGATACCCGCCCTGCCCGCGCCCCGCAAGACACTTGCCATACCGCACCGCATCCATTAGCGCATCTGTGGGTTTATCGGCAGGAGCACGCGCAATGGAATTTCTGATCTGGGCAGGCGCTACAGTGTCTATGACCGGCCTTGCGGGGCTGGTCTATTGTATCGTCGTTGCCGCCAGGGCAAAACGCGCCAATCTGTCCGAACCCGACATGCGCGCCCGTCTGCAACGGGTCGTGGTCATCAACCTCGGGGCGCTTTTCCTGTCGGTCATCGGCCTGATGATGGTCGTCGTCGGTATCTTTCTGGCCTGATCTTTCACGTTCTTTGTTCTAAAAATATCCGCGCCGCAGGCAAATCGTTTCAAAAAGGTTTTTTTGCGCTTCGCGCGAGAGTATTTGGACCGAGAAGAATGGATCAAGCCTCGTTCAGCCTGTCGAATTTCCAGCCGTTCTTGATCAGCTCGCCCAACATCGGGTGGGGCGACCATAGTGCATCGTCCTCGGACGAAAGGTCGCGCAGGTCCTTATGAAGACGCGGCAATCCGGTCAGATCGGCGGCCATCATCGGGCCACCCGCATGGCGCGGAAAGCCGTGGCCGTGGATCATCACCGTGTCGATGTCGGACGGGCGCAGGGCGATCCCTTCGTCCAGCAGTTTCATACCTTCGTTGGCCATAGCCGCCAGACAGCGCCTGCGGATGATGGCGGGGGCAAAGCTGCGGGGGCTGATCCCTTTCGCCTCGCGTTCGGCGGCGATCATCTGCAGCACCTCGGGGTCGGGCTGTCCGGTTTTGCTGCCTTCGGGATACTGGTAGTAGCCGCGCCCGGTCTTGCGACCGAACCGCCCGGCCGCGCACAGCCTGTCGCCCAATGCGACATAATGCGCGCCTTCGGCCCGCGTCGGGGCGAGACGTTTGCGCCGCGCCCAGGATATATCCAGCCCCGCCATATCCAGCACCTGATAGGGCCCCATTGCAAATCCATAGCCCCGCATCGCCGCGTCCACCTCGAAGGGGGACGCGCCCAGTTCAACGGTGTAATCCGCCGCAAGCCGGTAGGCCGCCAGCATCCTGTTGCCGATAAAGCCATCGGTCACGCCTGCGCGCACCGCCGTTTTTCCCAGCCGTTTCGCCAGCGCAAATCCGGTTGCCACGGCATCGGCGCCGGTTTCACGCCCCACCACGACCTCGAGCAGGGTCATGACATGCGCGGGCGAGAAAAAGTGCAGGCCGATCACATCGCCCGGTCTTTGTGTTTCGGCCGCCAGCACGTCCAGATCCAGATAGGAGGTGTTGCTGGCAATAATCGCGCCGGGCATCAGCACCGCATCCAGCCGGCCAAAGACCTGCGCCTTGACGGCAAGATCCTCGACCACCGCCTCTATTGCGAGGTCCGCGTCGGCCAGATCGGTGTAGTGCAAGGTGCCCGACACCCGCCCGAGGCGCGCGGCGCGGTCCTCTCGGGACAGCGTGCCGCGCGCGGCTGCGCGGTCGTAAATCTGCGCGATCCGGGCAAGGGCGGATTGCAGGCTGGCGGCATCGCGCTCCAGCAGTTTCACCTCCAGCCCCGCGTCAAGATGGGCCACCGCGATGCCCGCGCCCATCAGCCCGCCGCCGATCACCGCAACGCGGTGGATGGCGCGGGCGCGGCCCGTTGCCAGTTCCGGCACCTTTGCGGCGCGGCGTTCCGCAAAGAACGCGTGGCGCAGCGCCTTTGACTGGTCCGATGCGACAAGCTCGTCGAAGGCGTCCCGCTCGAACGCCATCCCCGCCTCGAACGGAAGCAAAGGCGCCGCCTCGACGCAATCTATGATCCGCGCGATGTTGTCCTGCGGCGCGCCCGCCATTGCCGCGCGCCGCGCGTTGACCGCTGTCTGATAGGCGGCGGCATCGGTAAAGCCCTGTGTCACGTCGCGTGTCGGGCGCGGCCCCGCGCCCCTGTCGCGCAGGGATTTCGCAAACGCCGCCCCTGCGCTTGGCAGATTGCCACGCACCACCCCGTCGATGATGCCCTTGCGGCTGGCCTCGGCCACGCCGATCGGTGCGCCGGACAACATCAGGTCCAGCGCCGCATCGGCGCCCATCAGACGCGGTGCGCGTTGGGTGCCCCCCGCCCCCGGCAAAATCCCCAAAGCGACCTCTGGCAATCCCAGCTTTGTTTCGGGATCGGCCAGGCGGTAGTGCGCGGCCATTGCCAGTTCCAGCCCGCCGCCCAGCACCGTTCCGTGCAGCAGGGCGATCACGGGTTTCGGGCACTGCTCTATCCAGTCGAAAATCTCGGGCAACCAGGGGTCTTCGGGCTTTTTCCCGAACTCCTTGATCTCGGCCCCCGCAGGAAAGGTGCGCCCCTCTGCCAGCAGCACAATCTCTTGCACGACCGGGGCCGCCTCAAGCCGGTCCAGCGCGGCCAGCAATCCGACGCGCACCGCATGACCCAATGCGTTCACAGGCGGGTTGTCGATGGTCACAAAGGCCGTGCCATCCAAGATCTTTACGGTTACCGGATCACCCATCGTCATGTCTTTCCCATTACACCGACCGCCATATGCAAAAGCACGGGGATCGCCTCTGCATAGCGGCGCGCCGCCTGCGGATCAGAAGCATTGCCCCCTGCCGCGCGTCCCACCACACCTTCCAGTATTGCCGCCAGACGGAAAAACGCAAACACCAGATAGAATGGCCAATGATCCGCCACCGTCAATCCACGCCTGTCGCAATAGGCGGCGACATATGTTTCCTCTGATGGCAGGCCAAGGGCGCGGCGGTCAAGCCCGCCCAGCCCGCGCATGCCGCCCTGATGCGGCAAACGCCACTGCATGCATTGATAGGCCAGATCGGCCAGCGGATGGCCCAGCGTCGACAGCTCCCAGTCCAGCACGCCGATCACCGCCGCGCTGTCGGGGGCAAAGACCATGTTGTCCAGCCGGTAATCGCCATGCACCAGCGCGACCTGCCCGTCATCGTCGGGCATGTTTGCGGCCAACCAATCGATGATCCGCTCCATTTCCGGCGACGGGCGCCCCGCCGAGGCACGGTATTGCCGCGACCAACGCGCCGTCTGCCGCGCAAAGTAATTGCCCGCATGCCCGAAATCCGACAGCCCCGCACGTCCCACATCGACCGAATGCAGCGCCGCCAGCGCGGCATTCATCGCATCATAGATCGCCCCGCGCTGCACCCACGACTGATCGGGCAGCGCAGGATCCCGGAAAATGCGCCCCTCAAGATGGCTCATCACAAAAAACCCGCGGCCCAGCGGCCCGCTCTCGTCCGCCAGATGCAGCATCTTCGGCACCGGCACCGCACTGCCCGACAGCGCCTGCATCACGCGGTATTCCCGCTCGATCATATGCGCCGAGGGCAGCAGCGCGCCCGCAGGTTTGGTCCGCAGGACATAGGTGCCGCTGTCGGCGTCCAGCCTGTAGGTGGGGTTTGACTGGCCACCGGCGAATTTCGCGACGCGCCGTAGCCCGCAAAACCCCGGAACGCGGGTCTGCAAGTAGGCGCCAAGCCGGTCAATATCAAAGCCAAGTCCCTGATCCATAGCGTATTCTTCGACCAGCCCCCCCGGCATTGCAATCCCTTGATTGACAAGCCCGCAGCAGGCGGCAACCCTGCCCCCGATCAGGAGACAGATATGACCGGTATGAACCTTGGGATTACAGACCGCCTTGCCCCCCTTCTGGAACAGGTCAAGGCCATGGTGCGCGACGACATCGCACCGCTGGACGAGGTCTTTCTGGCCGAGGTCGACATCGGCGACCGTTGGCAGTTTACCCCGCGCCAGACCGCGATTCTGGAGGGCCTGAAGGCCAAGGCAAAGGCGGCGGGCCTGTGGAATTTCTGGCACGCAGGTGCGGGGCATGGCCTTGGCACCGTCGAATACGCCTATCTGGCCGAGGAAATGGGCAAAGCGCATCTGGCGGCAGAGGTCTTTAACTGCAACGCCCCCGATACCGGCAATATGGAGGTCTTTGCGAAATACGGAACCCCCGCGATGCAGTCGCGCTGGCTGGCGCCGCTGTTGGCGGGCGAGATCCGATCGGCCTATCTGATGACCGAACCGCAGGTGGCCTGTTCCGACGCGACCAATATTGCCATGTCCTGTGTGCGCGACGGCGATGATTTTGTGCTGAACGGCGAGAAATGGTGGGCGACAGGCGCGGGCGATCCGCGCTGTGCTGTCTACATCGTCATGGTGCGCACCGGCGGCGACGGGCCAAAACACGCGCAACATTCGATGATCGTGGTGGACGCCGCGACGCCGGGTATCCAGAAACTGCGCCCGATGCAGGTCTACGGGCATGACGACGCGCCGCACGGGCACATGCACATCCGGTTCACCGATGTCCGCGTTCCGGCGGACAATCTGTTGCTGGGGCTTGGGCGAGGCTTTGAAATTTCGCAGGGGCGCCTTGGGCCGGGGCGCATCCACCACTGCATGCGGGCGATCGGTCAGGCGGAAAAGGCGCTGGAACTGATGTGTCGACGGTCGCTGGACCGGCACGCCTTCGGCAAACCGCTGGCGCAACTGGGGGCGAATTACGACCATATCGCCGATGCCCGGATGGAGATAGAGCAGGCCCGGCTGTTATGCCTGAAAGCCGCGTGGATGATGGATCAGGGCGATGCCCGCGCCGCCGCGCCGTGGATCAGCCAGATCAAGGTGGTGGCCCCCGCGATCGCGCTGAAGATCACCGATCAGGCCGTGCAGATGTTCGGTGCGCAGGGCATCAGTCAGGACACCCCGCTGGCCCGCCAATGGACCCACCTGCGGACCTTGCGGCTGGCCGATGGACCCGACGCCGTGCACCGTCGCCAGGTGGCGCGGGCCGAACTGCGCCGATATACGCAGGACCGGATCTAGACCGGCATATTGTCGAACAGCTCGTCGGCACCGTCCGCAGACAGCTCTTCTTCCAGCTTTGCCAGATCCTCGGGCACCGGCAGGCCCAGAACATGCAACTCTGCGATTTTCTCGCGCAGCTGCTCTTGCAGGATATGTGCATCCTCTGGGCGTTTCTGGATTTCGTCCAGCAGCAGATAGATACCGGCCATAAATTGTTCGAATGCCATGGGTGTCCTCCTTTTCGGGATCAGCGGTTTTCCGGATCGGCGCAGGTCTTGCAGAACGGCGTGTAGGGCAGCACATCCAGACGTGCGTCCGAGATCGTCTCGCCGCAGGAAACACAAACACCGTAGGTGCCGTCATCCATCCGCGCTAGCGCAGCCTTGATCATACGCGTTTCCGCCTGTGCTGTCAGCCCCATCGTCTCCAGCACCTCGTCATCCTCGCGCTCCAGCGCCAACTCCTCCCAGTCGCGATCCGGGGTCTCGTCCAGCGCGTCCTCTATGACATGCAGCCGATCATCAAGTTCGGCCAGGCGGGCGTTCAATGCCTTGCGTCGTTCCTCAAGTGTGACCATTCCATCCTCCAATGTTGCAAGATCACAGTTGCAGTCGGCCGGACGGTGCGCATTGACACAGGTCAAACCTGCCGAACCATCTTTACGAAACCTGAACCCCGCGCTACTGAATCGTCCATGGATATACGCACCCTTACCCCCGCATACGCCGTCAGCCCGCAAATCGAAGTGGGCGACATTCCAGCAATCATCGCTGCGGGCTTCAAAACGGTTATCTGCAACCGTCCCGACGCCGAGATCCCGCCCCATATGCAGGCGGCGGCAATAGAGGCGGCCGCAACACAGGCCGGGCTGGTGTTTGTCGTCAATCCGGTCTCTCCGGGCATCATGACCGAGGACAACGTGAAGACCCAAGCCGGGGCAATCGCCGAGGCGACAGGTCCGGTTCTGGCCTATTGCGCATCGGGCAACCGGTCCTCGATCGTTTGGGGCATGGCCAACGCCGGCACCTTGCCAACGGACGAGATCATCGAAACCGCAGCAAACGCCGGCTATAACCTTTCCGGTCTCCGCGCCCATCTGGACGCATTGGCACACCGCTAGTCCGGGGTCGCTCCGGCGGGCGACATGCCGGGCCCCGCAATCGGCCTCATTCCGCCGCCGTGGCCATTTTCGGGGTCTCGGGCGGCGAAATTGCCGCAGGGCGCGGGTCCGGGGGCAGTGCCACATCCGGCGCGTCGTGCAAAATGCGCAAGGCCCTGAACCCCGCCGATTGCCCCAGCTTGGCGCGGCCATGCGTCATGCCATCCGCCCCTTCCAACCGCAGATTGACCAGCGCCGATGCGGGCAGCGTTACCATGTCGCCGACGGCCCATTCCGTGACCGTGGCCAGCGGCAGGGTCAGGCGGTGCAACACGGCGGTCATCTGCACCTCTGTCCCCAGAACCGTGCTGTGCAGCGCGGCGGTCCAGCCTTCGTGCGGGTCATCGGCGGGAACGGCGGCTTGCACCTGCTTCGGATCGCGCGGCAAGGCCAACAGGATTTCGCCCTGCTTGGCCCCGCCCCCCAGATCGACCGACAGCCGGAACACCCTGTGCGGCACGTCGTCAAGGATAAGCCCGAGCGTGCGCAGCTGATCGACATAGACGCCATATGTGAACCCGCCGGCCCAGACCGCAGCCGGGTCCTCTGCCAGGGCCAGTCCGAAATCTACAACCATCCGGTTTATCACCGGTTCGATCATCGCGGCATCGGTGCGGGTCGGGCGGCGCGGGGGGGCGGGTGCGGGTGTCACCCGCCCCAATGTCTGCACCTCGACAAGGGCTGCCAGCGCCTGCGCCTCGATCATCACAAGGCCCAGCGCACCATCCGGCCCTTCCAGCACCGCAAGCAGCGCATCGCCGTCAAGCGCCGCCAACAGCGGATCAAGCGCGGCCATTTCCTCGGTCACGCTGGTGACGGCCAGCGCAAGGCCAAGCACCTTGTCCGCCGCCTTGGACACCGCCAGCCGCAATGCCTTGACCACGGTCATCGGCGAGGCCCCCGCCACAGGCTGCCCCGCGTGGGCCTTGCGCCATAGAACCGATTGAATGCTGTCTTTCTCCATGCCGTGAACCGCCCCGGGCTTTGTTATCCCAGAAGTGGCAGAACGGGGTTACCAAATCATTGACGCAAGCGGGGCGCGGCAAGCCTTATGCCGCAGGCGGCGGCAAAGACACACGGAACGCCGCGCCGCCCTGCCCCGGAAGATAGGAAATCTCGCCGCCCAGCTTGGCCATGATCTCGCGGCAGATCGCAAGACCCAAGCCCGCGCCGCCCGCCGCCGCATGATCGCCAAGCCGCGAGAATTTCTCGAAGATCAGCGTCTGGCTTTTCGTCGGTATCCCCGACCCGTTGTCGATAAAATCGACATGGGTGCGCCCGCCTTGGTCCAGCACGCGGATGCGCAGCTCTGGCCGTCTGGCATCGCAATATTTCGCGGCATTGGCGATCAGGTTGATGAACACCTGCGTCAGGCGGTCGGTGTCGGTCCACAGCGGCTGATCCTCGGACACGTCCTCGCGAAGGATGACCAGCTTGTGCGCCTCATGGCCCGAATTCGTCGCCGCACTGGTCGCCGCAATCGCGCGATCCAGAAGCGCCGGCAACCGCCCCGCCTGCATGTGCAATGTGACCTGCCCGTTTTCCAGCACCGACAGATCCAGCAGATCATCCAGAAGCCGCGTCAGGCGGATGGCCTCGTCATGGATGATCGAGGAATAGCGCGTCAGGTCGCCCTGCGTCATCGCCCCGCCGCCATCCCGCAGAATTTCCGAAAACGCCCGGATAGAGGTCATAGGCGTGCGCAGCTCGTGGCTGATCTGCGACAGGAAGGCATCCTTTTGCACCGACAACTCTGTCAATTTCTCATTGGCGTCCCGCAATTGCCGCGCCGCCCGTGACAGTTCTGCCGATTTCGCCTCCAGTTGGTTGGAATATTCCAGCATCTGGGCGGTCTCGTCCGCCACCGCCATCAGGTCCTCGACAGAGACCGTCGCCCCGCCGACGATCTGACCGATCATCGCATGGGCCGTCGCCGCCCCCACGGACCCGGCAAGTTCCCGTTCCAGATTCTGGATGAATTCCGGTGTTGGATCAGGTAGATAGCCGCGTTTCCCCTGTGCCGATGCGGCCCTTTGAAAGATGCTTTGCGCCTCTGCCGGTCCGATGATCCGCTGTGACATCAACAACAGATCCTCGGTCTCGGCGGCGCCTTGGGTCCAGCCACGCGCGTTCGGGCTGTGGTCGAATACATTGACGAATTGCGCGCCCTGAAGCCGTTCCAGCGGGCCGGGGAAACTGAACATCGACACGATACAAAAGGCCGACAGGTTCAGCGTCATGCTCCACAACACCGCGTGCACAACAGGGTCCAGTCCGGTGATCCCGAACAGCGCCTGCGGCTGTAACCAGGCAATGCCCCATGGCCCCGCGTTCAGCAGGCTTTCGGGCATCAGAAACGAGGCGCCGAAACTGGGCAGCAGCAGGCAATAGGCCCAGACCGCAAAGCCGATCAACAGGCCCGCCGCCGCCCCGGCCCGCGTCGCCCCGCGCCAGAACAAACCACCCAGCATCGCAGGCAAAATCTGCGCCAGCCCCGCAAAGGACACGATCCCGATGGCCGCCAGCGCGGTGCCGCCGCCCGAAAACCGGAAATAGGCGTAGCCCAGCGCCAGAATCGCCCCGATCGACACCCGCCGCGCCAGAAGGATAACGGATCGCACGTCGCCCGACATGCTGGCCCCCTGTCGCGCAGAGCTAAGCCAGATCGGCATGACGATATGGTTCGACACCATCGTCGACAGGGCAATCGCCGCCACAATCACCATCGAGGTGGCAGAGGAAAACCCGCCAAGGAACGACAGCATCGCCAGCCCCTCCTGGTTCATCGACAGGGGCAATGTCAGCACGAACAGGTCCGGGTTCGATCCGGCAGGCATCTGGGACAGGCCGACAACGGCAATCGGCACAACAAACAGGCTCATCAGGAACAGATACAGCGGAAAGGCCCAGCTTGCCGTGGCCAGGTGCCGTTCATCCGCGTTTTCGACCACCAGCACCTGAAACATCCGCGGCAGGCACAAAAATGCGGCCCCCGACAGGAACGTCAGCGTCACCCAGCGGCCACTGTTCAACTGCCACTCGGCAATGGGCGAGGCGTCGATCTGCGCAAGGATGTCTGTCGGGCCGCTGGCCACGCCCCAGACCACAAAGACGCCGACAGCCAAAAGGGCGGCGAGCTTCACCACCGCCTCGACGGCAATCGCGGTGACAACGCCGTGGTGCCGTTCGTTCGCATCAAGGTTGCGCGTGCCGAAAATGACCGTGAACAGCGCCAGCCCCGCCGCAACCCAAAGCGCGGTCGCGTTCAGGTCCTGCATTTCCCACCCATTCGGAGAGGCAGCGGCGAACACCGCAAAGGACAGGGTAACCGACTGCAATTGCAGCGCAATATAGGGCGTGGTGCCGACCACGGCCAGAACGGTCACGATCACCCCCAGCAGGTTCGACTTGCCATATCGCGACGAGATCAGGTCGGCGACAGAGGTGATGCGCTGCGTGCGCCCGATCCGCACCAGTTTGCGCACGACCCACCACCAGCCGATCATCACCAGCGTCGGCCCCAGATAGATCGTCAGAAATTCCAGCCCCGACCGCGCCGCATAGCCCACCGCGCCGTAAAACGTCCAGGCGGTGCAGTAGATCGACAGCGACAGCGTATAGACCAGCGGTGATCGCAGCCACCCCAGCTTGCCCGCCTCCGCGCGGCGCTCTGCCAGAAAGGCGATCAGAAACAAGAAGGCGACATACCCGATACAGACACCGACAAGCAGGTTGAACGGAACCATCAGCGATCCCCGGTCACGGCAGTCGTATCGGCAGTCGCATCAGTCGTCACATCATTGGCCGTATCGGGTGTGCCCTTGTCCTGCGTCGCCCCCGACAGCCGGCGCGACAGGGCAAAGGCGATCATGATCAGCCCCGCCCAGACGGCGAACAGATAGATCGTGCCCCCTGCGGTTTCTGCCGCAGGTGTCGTGGCGGGTGACCAAAGGATCGGCACGCAAAACAGAAACGCGCCCGCAATCGGCAACAACCGCGCCGCGTCCATGATCCGCCTCTGCCGATAGGTCTGGCGGGCCAGAAACACGGGTTTCCCCTGTTCCCTCATGGCGTCACAAGGGCCCGGACAGAGGTCAGGATTTCCGCGTTCGAAAAGGGCTTGGTCATGAACCGGCTGACGCCGTAACGCTCTGCCAGCTCGCGGTCCTTGGTTTGCCCGCGCGCGGTCAGCATCAGAATGGGCAGGCCCGCCGTCGCCCCATCGGCCCGCAGATCTTTCAGGATGTCAAAGCCGCTGCGATTGGGCAGCATCACATCCAGGATCAGCACATCGGGGGCCTTTGCCCGCACCACATCAACCGCATCCGCCCCATTGGAATGGGTATCGACCGCCCACCCGTCGCGCGACAGGATAAACCGGATCGCCTCGATGATGTTCGGCTCGTCTTCTATCAGAAGGACACGTTTGCCCATCCGTATCCCCCTCCCAGAGTTATGTTTAGTCTTGTTTTCCATGACTATTGCCACAAAAACAGTCGCTGTCAAAACCCGTTCGACAAAATGGACGGCTCGCGTCGTGCGACACAATCGCTTTGCGGGCAGATCCGGCAGCTTGTTCCGATCCTTTGGGGCGGATTTTCGGGCAGGCTGACAAGGTCTTCGGGCAGGATCAGCATGGCCGCCTGATACACCGTCGGCCCGTCGAACCCTGCGGCATGGGCAGGTTGCGACATGGCGTAGGTCAGAAACCTGCGCCCGATACGGCCCGCCGGTTCTACCACGGTGCGCACCGGCACCATCGGACGGGTCAGCGCCTGATACAGCGGCCAAAGCGGACAGGCCGCGCCAAACCGGGGCAGCGGGAAATCATCCAGCGGCTTGCGGAAGGTCAGTGTGCCCGAGCCGTCGCAGACCACCAGCCCGATGGGCGGCGCACCTTCGGGCGTGGGCAGTGCTGCCAACCTGCGAAAGACCGACAAAAGATCAGTGCCGAATTCCGCCCCCAGCCGTGCGGGATCATATCCTGCGGACCGGGCGGCGGCGGTGAACCGCTCCAGCGGCATTCGCTCCGTATCCCGCCGGTAAAGCCGCAAGAACCCTTCGGCCAAAGACCGCGACGGGCTGCTGGTCAGTTCCGGCGCATCGGCGATCAGGCGCGCGGGCGGCGGGGGCAAGGCCCGCTCCAACTCCTCAATGTGGTAATCCCGCGCAGCAAGGAACGCCTCGACCTCTTCCTGGGGCGAGGTCAGGCTGGCCGCCGCATCACCCGCGCTGTCAAGATAGGACACCAGCGATTGCGCCCCCTCGGCCAGCCGAACGGAATCGTCGTAAAGGTTGCGGTGGAACCGCGCCTGCCATTCGGGATCAACGTCGCGCGTGTCTGCCAGAATGGACGAGGTCGACCGGATCGCGGTCACCGTCGACAAGACCTCGTGCAGCGACGCGGACAGAAATGGATCATGCGTCAGGCGGTCCGACAGAGTTTCCGCCGTCCGTTCCAGCGCTGCGGTGCGGCGGTGCTGATCGGCAATCAAACGCGCCCAACCCGGAAAGCGTCCGGCAAAATCCTCGATCTTGTCAATTTCAACTGCGCCGCGCCCTGCCCCGGCCGCCGCATCGCGCAGGGTTTCGATCAACGACGCCTCTGCCCCGCTGGTCAGGGCGGACAGGTCGACATCCAGAATGCGCGCGATATCGACCAGAAGTTTACCGCCGATTCTGCGCCGGTTATGCTCGATCAGGTTCAGATAGGACGCCGATATTCCCGCCTGACTGGCAAGGTCGCCCTGCTTTAGCGCTAACGCCAAACGGCGCTCGCGGATGCGGTTGCCGGTCAAAGTGTCACGTGGCATCGAATTTGTCCCGAGTTGTCAAAGGGTTTCTGCAAGTGCGCGTAAACTAATTTACAACTTACCTTACGACATTGAATATTTCTTTACAAAATAATTGTTTCTTTAAAAGCAGTTGTTGCGAAATTTTCGTATTCAGCACGATACTGTGAACAGCCTGTAAAAGGTCAGCGGTCGACGTTTGAGGAGACGGAAACCGCATTTCACGAAATGGGAGGATATTTATGTCCAATTCTAATCTGACACGCCGCGGCGTGATCAAGACAGGCGCCATTGCCGGCGCCGGACTTGCAGTGCCCGCGCTTTACACGGGTGGCGTTAACGCCGCTGCGCACACCGGCTTTACCAACGCACCACAAGGCGACACCGTAACGTTCGGCTTCAACGTGCCCCAGTCCGGCCCCTATGCCGACGAAGGCGCGGACGAACTGCGGGCGTTCCAGCTGGCTGTCGAGCATCTGAACGGCGAAGGCGACGGCGGCATGCTGCAGACCTTCTCGTCCAAGGCGCTGAAAGGCAACGGCGTTCTCGGCAAGAAAGTCGTGTATGTCACCGGTGACACACAGACCAAGTCGGATGCAGCACGCGCATCGGCCAAGTCGATGATCGAAAAAGACGGCGCAATCATGATCTCGGGCGGTTCGTCCTCTGGTGTGGCTGTGGCTGTTCAGGGTCTCTGCCAAGAGGCCGGCGTCATCTTCATGGCGGGTCTGACCCACTCGAACGACACCACCGGCAAAGACAAAAAGGCGAACGGCTTCCGCCACATGTTCAACGCTTACATGTCTGCTGCCGCGCTGGCACCGGTTCTGGAAAAGCTATACGGCAATGACCGTAAAGTGTATCACCTGACCGCCGACTACACTTGGGGCTGGACCCAGCAAGAGTCGATCCAGGCCGCAACCGAGGCTTTGGGCTGGACCACGGTCAACAACGTGCTGACCCCGCTGGCCGCGACGGACTTCTCGTCCTACATCGCGCCCGTTCTGAACTCCGGCGCGGATGTGCTGGTTCTGAACCACTACGGCGGAAACATGGTCAATTCGCTGACCAACGCGGTCCAGTTCGGCCTGCGCGACAAGGAAGTGAACGGCAAGAAGTTCGAAATCGTTGTTCCGCTCTACTCCGAGCTGATGGCAAAAGGCGCTGGCGCCAACATCAAGGGCATCGTTGGCTCGTCCAACTGGAACTGGCAGCTAGAGGATGCGGGCACAGCCGCCTTCGTCAAGTCGTTCGGCACCAAATACGGCTTCCCGCCGTCACAGGCCGCGCACACTTGCTACGTCCAGACCCTGCTGTATGCGGACGCGGTCGAGCGTGCCGGTTCGTTCAACCCTTGTGCGGTTGTCGCGGCCCTCGAAGACTTCGAGTTCGACGGCATGGGCAACGGCCCGACGCTGTATCGTGGCTCGGATCACCAGTGCTTCAAGGACGTGCTTGTTGTGAAGGGTAAAGAGAACCCCGAGAACGAATACGATCTGCTGGAACTGGTCGAGGTCACACCAGCCGCACAGGTTACCTATCCGCCGGATCACCCCATGTTTGCCGGTGGCGAACTGGGTGAATGCAACCCGGGCGCATAAGCCTACTCATCGACCGCACCTTCGGGTGCGGTCGTTCCTGCCGGAGCGGTAAAACCGCTGCCGGTCCACCAATCACATCAATCGGGTGGGGACATGGACGCGATCCTTCTGCAAATCCTGAACGGTCTGGACAAAGGCAGCGCCTATGCGCTGATTGCTCTCGGACTTACACTTATATTCGGCACGCTTGGCGTGGTGAACTTTGCGCATGGCGCCCTGTTCATGATCGGCGCGTTCTGCGCGGTCACCCTTCAAAAGATCTTTTCGATCTCCACAGAGACGATAGATCCGACAAAGCTCGACTTTCTCGGGAACCCTCAGGTCATCAAGACTCCTATTCTGGAAAGCTGGTTCGGGGTCGAGACCGGCAGTGCCATACTGGACTGGTCGGTTCCGCTGGCCATCCTGTTCGCCATTCCGATCATGGTCGCCGTTGGTTTCATCATGGAACGCGGCCTGATCAAGCATTTCTACAAACGCCCCCATGCCGACCAGATCCTTGTGACCTTCGGCCTTGCGATCGTGATGCAGGAAGTCATCAAATATTACTACGGTGCCAACCCGATCCCGACCCCGGCCCCCGAGGTTTTCCGCGGATCGTTCGATTTCGGTGTTCTGCTCGGATTTGATCCCAACGCGATCATTTACCCCTATTGGCGTCTGGTCTACTTCGGCTTCTCAGCCATGATCATCGGTGCGGTGTTCGCCTTTCTGCAATTCACCACCTTCGGGATGGTCGTGCGGGCCGGTATGGCCGACCGTGAAACCGTGGGCCTTCTGGGCATCAACATCGACAAGCGTTTCACCATAATGTTCGGCCTTGCCGCCGCAGTCGCGGGCCTTGCCGGAGTGATGTATGCGCCGATCAACAGTCCGAACTACCATATGGGCATGGATTTCCTTGTGCTGTCCTTCGTCGTGGTGGTTGTCGGCGGCATGGGCAGTCTGCCCGGCGCCGTTCTGGCAGGCTTTATGTTGGGTATTCTGGAAAGCTTTGCCTCGATGAACGAGATAAAGTCCCTGATCCCCGGCATCGACCAGATCATCATCTACCTGATCGCGATCATCGTATTGCTGACCCGTCCCCGTGGCCTGATGGGCCGCAAAGGCGTGATGGAGGAATAAGCCATGTTTGGCCTGGACAAAAAAGACACCACACTTCTTGTCATCGTCGCTTTGATGACCTTCGCGGCCCCGTTCCTGCTGAACCCCTTCCCCTCGGGATCGGAACTTGCGCAGTTCAACGCGGGCTACCCTGACCTGATGCAACGGTTCGTGATCTTCGGGATTTTCGCGATCGGGTTCAACATCCTGTTCGGCCTGACCGGCTATCTTTCCTTCGGTCACGCCGCCTTTCTGGGCGTCGGATCCTACTCTGCCGTCTGGATGATGAAGCTGCTGACGATGAACGTGATCCCCGCTATCCTGCTCAGCGTTATCGTGGCGGGCCTGTTCTCTTTGGTGATCGGCTATATCTCGCTGCGCCGTTCGGGCATCTACTTTTCGATCCTGACGCTGGCCTTTGCGCAGATGTCGTTCAACCTGGCCTATTCGGTGCTGACCCCGATCACCAACGGCGAAACCGGCCTGCAGATCACGCTACGCGATCCGCGTATTCTGGACGGGGTGAATTCGGCCAAATACACCAACATCTTCGGCCTTCAGATGAATGAAACCTACACCCTTGCGATGGGTCCCTGGGCGTTCCAGTTCAACGCGGGCTTCTATCTGTCGGCCATCATCATGCTGGTCGCCTTCTACATCTCGATGCGCATCTTCCGGTCGCCCTTCGGCCTGATGCTGCGCGCCGTCAAAACCAACCAGCAGCGCCTGAACTACACCGGCATCAACACCCGCCCCTACACTTTGGCGGCCTTTGTGATCTCGGGCATGTATGCCGGTCTGGCCGGTGGCCTTCTGGCCTCGATGGACCCTCTGGCAGGGGCCGACCGGATGCAGTGGACAGCCTCTGGCGAGGTGGTGCTGATGACGATCCTTGGCGGGGCCGGCACTCTTCTGGGGCCGATCCTTGGCGCGGGCTTTATCAAGTATTTCGAGAACATCTTCTCGAAGATCAACGACAACGTGCTGCACCAGTGGTTCTCGTTCATGCCGGACGGGCTTGAGGATTTCGTTGTCTTCATCGTCCATCCCTTTGTCGGCAAAGGCTGGAGCCTGACCCTTGGCCTGATGTTCATGGCCGTGGTGATCTTCCTGCCCGGTGGCCTGATGGAGGGCGGTCAGAAGCTGGGGCGCCTGTTCCGCCGCAAACCCAAGGACGCTGGCACCTCCGCCACGTCCCCCGCAGAATAAGGAGCCTGAAATATGGGAATCCTGGAAATCAAAGGGGTCGGCAAGCGTTTCGGCGGTCTGCAAGCCCTTAACAATGTGAACCTGTCGGTTCAGGAAAACACGGTTCATGCAATCATCGGCCCGAACGGGGCCGGTAAATCCACCCTGCTGAACTGCCTGATCGGCAAGCTGATGCCCGACACCGGATCGGTAATGTTCGACGGGCAGTCGGTTCTGGGCCGCAAACCGCACGAGATCTGCCAGATGGGCATTTCCCGCGTGTTCCAGACGCCGGAAATTTTCGGCGACCTGACCGTCTATGAAAACGTTCTGATCCCCTGCTTTGCCAAACGCGATGGCGCATTCGAGCTGAACGCCCTGTCGATGGTGCGCAATCAGGCCGATATGCGCGACAAGGCCGAACAAATACTGATCGACGTGAACATGCAGGACAAACGAGACATGCATGCCGCCAGCCTGTCGCGCGGCGACAAACGCCGCCTGGAAATGGCGATGTGTCTGGTGCAGGACCCGAAATTGCTGTTGCTGGACGAACCCACCGCCGGCATGGCGCGGGCCGATACCAACAACACCATCGACCTGCTGAAAGAGATCAAGTCCAAGCGCGACATCACCATGGCCATCATCGAACATGACATGCATGTGGTGTTCTCGCTGGCGGAACGGATCACCGTCATGGCGCAGGGCACACCGCTGGTCGAGGATATACCGGCGAACATTAAAGGCCACCCCAAGGTGCAGGAAGCGTACCTTGGAACGTCGCACGGGTAAGGGAGCAGAACCATGAACGCGCCAAGCAATATGAACGCGAGCCACGCCGCGAACGCCCCCGCCTTTTTCTCGGTCTGGGATCTGCACGCCTACTACGGCGAAAGCTACATCGTGCAGGGCGTCAGCTTTAACGTCCACGAGGGCGAGATCCTTGCCCTTCTGGGGCGCAACGGGGCTGGCAAAACCTCTACCCTGCGGGCCATCGCGCGGCTGGCAAACCCGCGCATCACCCATGGCGAGGTCTGGCTGGATCACCAGCCGCTGCACAACATGAAGGCCTTTGAGGCCTCCGCTGCGGGGATCGGCCTTGTGCCCGAAGACCGCCGCATCATCGCGGGCCTGACGGTCGAGGAAAACCTGAAGCTGGCGCAGATCGCGCCACCCATCGGCTGGTCGCTTGAACGGATCTACGACCTGTTCCCGCGCCTGGGCGAGCGCCGCAAACAAGAGGGCATCACACTGTCGGGCGGCGAACAGCAGATGCTTGCCATCGCCCGCGCCCTTGCGCGCGATATCAAGGTTTTGCTGCTTGACGAGCCCTACGAAGGTCTAGCCCCCGTGATCGTCGACGAGATCGAAAAAACCTTGAACATCATCAAGGCCCAAGGCATCACAACGGTCCTGGTAGAGCAGAACGCGATCCGCGCCCTTAATCTGGCAGACCGCGCCGTGATCCTTGACACGGGCACGGTCGTCTTTGACGGCACAGCCGAAGACGTGCTTGGCAACGAAAAGTTGCGCCATGAATATCTGGCCATCTGACGGCCAATTGCCGCGCGCCGCCACAGTGATCCCGGCGCGCGGACCACAACCGGACAGATAGCCGGACAGACAGAAAGTATACGAATATGACCGATAAGACCTACGCCCCCAGCGCCGATTTCGTAAAGCACGCCCATATCGACGCGGCAGGCTACGAGGCTATGTATGCCGCCTCTGTCGCAGACCCCGCCGCCTTTTGGGGCGAGCACGGCAAGCGCATCGACTGGATGAAGCCCTACACGAGCGTCAAGGATGTCACCTTTGACTATGGCAAGGTCTCTATCAACTGGTATGCCGACGGCACCCTGAACGTCGCGGCCAACTGTATCGACCGGCATCTGGCCACCCGTGGCGACCAGACCGCGATCATCTGGGAACCCGACAGCCCGACAGAGCAAGCGCTGCATATCACCTACCGCGAACTGCACACCAACACCTGCAAGATGGCCAATGTGCTAAAGGATCTGGGCGTCGTCAAAGGCGACCGCGTTGTGCTCTACCTGCCGATGATCCCCGAAGCCGCCTATGCCATGCTGGCCTGTGCGCGGATCGGTGCGATCCACTCTATCGTTTTTGCGGGTTTCTCGCCCGATGCGCTGGCCAACCGGATCAACGATTCCGAAGCCAAAGTGCTGATCACCGCCGACGAGGCCCCCCGTGGCGGCCGCAACACCGCGCTGAAATCGAACACCGACGCGGCCTTGCTGCATTGCCAGGACACGGTGAAGAACCTTGTGGTCAAGCGCACCGGTGGCCAGACCACATGGACCGAAGGGCGCGACTATGACTACAACGCGCTGGCGGCCAATGCCTCTGCCGAGTGCGCCCCTGCCGAGATGAACGCCGAAGACCCGCTGTTCGTGCTTTACACATCCGGCTCTACCGGCAAACCCAAGGGCGTGGTGCACACCTCCGGTGGCTACCTCGTCTATGCCTCGATGACCCATGAATACACCTTCGACTACCATCAGGGCGATGTGTTCTGGTGCACCGCCGATGTGGGCTGGGTGACCGGCCACAGCTATATCATCTACGGCCCCCTTGCGAACGGCGCCACCACGCTGATGTTCGAAGGCGTGCCGACCTACCCCGATGCGGGCCGGTTCTGGCAGGTCTGCGCCAAGCACAAGGTCAACCAGTTCTACACCGCCCCCACCGCGATCCGCGCGCTGATGGCCCATGGAACAGACCCCGTGGAACAGCACGACCTGTCCAGCCTGAAGCTATTGGGCACCGTGGGCGAGCCGATCAACCCCGAGGCATGGACCTGGTACAACGACGTTGTTGGCAAGGGCAAATGCCCGATCGTCGACACATGGTGGCAGACCGAAACCGGCGGCCACCTGCTGACCCCCCTGCCCGGCGCCACCGCAACAAAGCCCGGCTCTGCGACCAAACCGTTTTTCGGCATCGTCCCGGTGATCCTTGACCCGACCACGGGCGTCGAAATCACCGAAACCGCCGCCGAAGGTGTTCTTTGCATCAAAGAGTCATGGCCCGGCCAGATGCGCACGGTCTACGGCGACCACGACCGTTTCCAGCAGACCTATTTCAGCGACTACAAAGGCTACTACTTTACCGGTGACGGCTGCCGCCGCGATGCGGACGGCTATTACTGGATCACAGGCCGCGTCGACGACGTCATCAACGTGTCGGGTCACCGCATGGGCACCGCAGAGGTCGAATCCGCGCTTGTCGCCCACGCCGCCGTCGCCGAGGCTGCCGTGGTCGGGTATCCCCACTCGATCAAGGGACAGGGCATCTACGCCTATGTCACCCTGATGAACGGCGTCGAGGCAACGGACGATCTGCGCAAGGATCTGGAAAAATGGGTCCGCAATGAAATCGGACCGATCGCCAAACCCGACCTGATCCAATGGGCACCGGGTCTGCCGAAAACCCGCTCCGGCAAGATCATGCGCCGCATCCTGCGCAAAATCGCCGAAAACGATTTCAGTGCGCTTGGCGACACTTCGACCCTTGCCGACCCATCGGTGGTGGACGATCTGATCACAAACCGCATGAACCACGCCTGATCCCGCATTTCTGCGGGCCACGAAGGGCCGGTGCACCGCGCTGGCCCTTCGCCGTTTCCTTGCCCTTCTTGCGTCTCCAAATATCCTTGCCGAAGGCTGGAACCACGCCTCCACCCGCTTGACAGCCGTCATTTCGCGCCGGGGAAAACCCCATCATACTGCCCTCTTTCATCCAAGGAGGACAAAATGAAAAACCTGACACGTCCCTTGATATGCGCAGCCCTTCTGTCGCTTGCAGCCTGCGAAACGATGACCAGCGACCAGCAGATGGTTGTGGGCGGACTGGCGGGCGCCACGCTGGGCGTCATCACTGCGGATGCCTTCGATGCCGACCGCAACTGGGTTCTCATCGCCGGCCTTGCAGGGGCCACAATCGGCACAATCGTCGCCCAGAACAATGCCACACAGCAATGCGCGATTTCGAACGGCGACGGCACCTACCGCGTCGTGCGCTGCATCTGACCGAAAAGGGCGGCCTGCGGGCCGCCCTTTCCATCGTTCGTCGCGAATGCACTCAGTTCAGGGCTTTGTCCGTAATCGCATGGGTGAACGCGCCAACCGGCTCTTTCGTGATGACCGGATCAGACCCGCCACCCATCAACGTGGCCACGGTGCGGGCATAATCCGCCTCGTCCAGCGCGCCGTTCGACCCTGCGGTCAGCTTGGCCACCTCGCCCATCATCCGCTTCTGGTGCTGTTCCGTCTGCGCACCGGTCTCGTCGTTCTCCAGAACGATCATCGCCGCTTCGTCGGGGTTGGCCTCTGCGTACTTCCAGCCCTTCATCGAGGCGCGGACGAACCGCGCAAGCTTCTCCTCCATCGCCGGATCGGCCAGCGCGCTTTCCAGCACATACAACCCGTCCTCCAGCGTCGACACGCCCTCGTCCTCGTATTTGAACGTCACCAGTTGCTCGGGCGTCAGGCCCGCGTCGATCACCTGCCAGTATTCATTATAGGTCATCGTCGAAATGCAATCGGCCTGCTTTTGCAGCAACGGATCGACGTTGAACCCCTGCTTCAGCACGGTCACGCCATCGCCCCCCTCGGTGCCGATGCCAAGGCTGCTCATCCACGACAGGAACGGATATTCGTTGCCGTAGAACCAGACGCCCAGGGTGCGACCCTTGAAATCCTCGGGTGACGCGACGCCGCTTTCCTTCAGGCAGGTCAGCATCATGCCCGACGATTTGAACGGCTGCGCGATGTTCACAATCGGCGCGCCCTGCTCGCGAGCAGCCAGCGCCGACGGCATCCAGTCCACCATCACATCCGCGCCGCCGCCGATCAGAACCTGTACCGGCGCAATGTCGGGGCCACCGGGCTTGATCGTGACATTCAGGTCTTCCTCGTCGTAGAACCCCTTGTCCTTGGCCACATAATAGCCGGCGAACTGGGCCTGCGTGACCCACTTCAGTTGCAGCGTCAGATCGTCTGCCGCCTGCGCCATACCGGCGGCAAAGGTCATTGCCCCCGCCAGTGCTGTTGTCAAAATCCGTTTCATAATTAACCTCCTGATTGTTGTTTTTGGTGTGGTGTCAGCCCCGTTGCGAGGGGTGCCAGAACGTGACCCCCTTCTCTATCACTGCAACAAGCCCGTAGAACGCCGAGCCGGCAAGGGCCGCGACGGTGATTTCTGCCCAGACCATTTCAAGCCCCAGCCGCCCGACCTCTGTCGAAATGCGGAACCCCATGCCCAGCGTCGGCGAACCAAAGAATTCGGCCACAATCGCGCCAATCAGCGCCAGCGTTGTCGAAATTTTCAGCCCGTTAAAGATGAACGGCATCGCCGCCGGCAGCCGCAACTTGAACAGCCGCTGCCAGTAGGTCGCCCCGTAGGTGTTCATCAGGTCACGCTGCATGGAATCGCTCGCTGCCAGTCCCTGCACGCAATTTATCAGCATCGGGAAAAAGACCATAACGACAACTACCGCCGCCTTGGATTGCCAGTCGAACCCGAACCACATCACCAGAATGGGGGCCGTTCCCACAATCGGCAGCGCCGCGATAAAGTTGCCCACCGGCAGCAATCCGCGTTGCAGGAAATCAGAGCGGTCGATCAGAATCGCCGTGACAAAGGCGGCCCCGCAACCAATCGCATAGCCCGACAGCGCGCCCTTCACAAAGGTCTGCACGAAATCCACCCAAAGGATCGGCAGGCTTGCCCCGAACCGCACCGCAATCGCCGTGGGGGGCGGCAGGATCACCGGCGACACGTTCAACCCGCGCACCAGCCCCTCCCATATCACAAGCAAAGTCACGCCGAACACCGTCGGCACCGCCAGCCTTACCACCCGCGCATCGCACCATCGAGAAACCGAAAGCCAATGGTTCAGCGCCCATGCGCCCAGCCAGAACAAAACGGCAAAGACGATCCAGCTCATCCCTGCATCCCCATCCGCTTTAACGTTCGCCGCTGGATCATGCCGACAATGGCCACCAGCGACGCCGCCAGAATCGCCGCCGTGAACAGCGCCGCCCAGATCTGCAGGGTCTGACCGTAATAAGACCCCGACAACAGTCGCGCCCCCAAGCCGCGCACCGCCCCCGTGGGCAACTCGGCGATAATCGCACCGACAAGCGCCGCCGCTATGCCGATCTTCAGCGAAGTGAAGAAATACGGCATCGAGGACGGCAGCCGAAGCGCAAGAAACGATTGCGCGCCGCTGGCGTTATAGGTCTTCATCAGGTCCAACTGCATCGTATCGGGGCTGCGCAACCCCTTGACCATCCCCACCACCACAGGAAAGAACGACAAATAGGCGCTGATGATGGCCTTCGGCACAAGCCCTTGAATACCAACGGAATTCAACACCACAATGATCATCGGCGCGATCGCCAGAATCGGGATCGTCTGGCTGGCAATCGCCCATGGCATGACGCTCATATCCATCGCACGGTTGTGCACGATCCCCACGGCCAGCAAAATGCCAAGCCCGGTGCCTATGGCAAACCCCAGCAGGGTCGAGCTGAGCGTGATCCAACCGTGATAGACCAGGCTGCGCTTGGACGTCACGGGCTTCATCGCCACGGTCTGCCACAGCTCTGTCATCACCTGATGCGGCGCGGGCAGCACCGGCCGATCCTGCGTCCAGGTCTCCGCCACAAAGGCCGTCGTGCTTAACGTCACCCCCGCCCGCGCCGCCTGATCCCGCGCCCAAGCGCCGTTCATCCAGACCGCAGCCGCATACCAAAGCACAATCGCCGCCCCAAGAACCGTCAGAACCGGATAAAACCGCTTCATACGCCCCTCCTCCCCACTTTGTTCCTTAAATACTCAAATCTGGCGGGTTCGCACGGTCCAGACCCCGGGAAAATTGTGCTTACGGAGTTTGAGTATTTTAAGAACAAAGTAACCAGAATCGGGTCTGAATACCCCTGCGGTACAGGCTGGAGAGCCGATGACCGCGAACGAAGTCGGTCTCCTGTCCCTTGGTCGGGGCGGGAGATTGTCTGCAGGGCGATCATGCGTCCGCCTCGCCGTGACCGCTGCGCAGGCCCTCGCGCACGCGGTGGGCGATTGCGATGAATTCAGGGCTGTCGCGGATATCCAGCGGGCGCTCTTTCGGCAAGGGACTGTCGATCACATCGGTGATCCGTCCGGGGCGCGGCGACATCACCACGATTTTGGTCGACAGATAGACCGCCTCGGGGATCGAGTGGGTGACAAAGCCGATGGTCTTTTCCGTCCGCGCCCAAAGCGCCAGAAGTTGTTCGTTCAGGTGGTCGCGCACGATTTCATCCAGCGCCCCGAATGGCTCGTCCATCAGCAAGATATCCGCATCAAAGGCCAATGCCCGTGCGATGCTCGCGCGTTGCTGCATTCCGCCGGACAGTTGCCAGGGGAACTTCTTCTCGAACCCAGACAAATCCACCAGATCCAGCACTTTTCGAACACGTTCTTCTTGGTCTGACCGTGAATACCCCATTATTTCCAACGGAAGCTTCACATTTCCCGCAATTGTCCGCCACGGATATAACCCCGCCGCCTGAAACACATAGCCGTAAGCACGGACGCGGCGGGCCTCGTCCGGTGACATGCCGTTGACTGTAATCATGCCCGCCGTCGGCTGTTCCAGCGCCGCGATCACCCGCAAAAGCGTTGTCTTTCCGCAGCCCGACGGGCCGATGAAGGACACGAACTCGCCCTTGTTGATCGTCAGGTTCACATCTTTCAACGCGTGAACCGGCCCGTCATTCGTCTGAAACGTCAGGTCCAGCCCGCGCGCTTCGATCACTGGATCGGTCATCTACACCCCTGCCGGAATATTCAGTGGATTGCGTTCGATCTTGCGCGGCGTGTTCAGCGACTTCCACTTTGAAAGCGCCTGATTGGCGCTGGAAAACGCCGGGCGGCGCACAAATTTGCCGCGCCCGGGTTGCGGCTGGCTGTTCTGGCCATAGGCCCAGATCACATCGCCGCGCGACAGGGTGAAACGCGCCTGCGCCGTGACGGTTCGGCCCTCGAACACATTGTAATCAATGATGGATTTTTGCGTGCTGACCGCAACCGTCTTGGATATCGTCGGATCCCAGACCACCACATCGGCATCCGCCCCCGGCACAATCGCGCCTTTCATCGGATAGATATTCAGGATTTTAGCGATATTGGTCGAGGTCACGGCAACGAATTCTTCGGGTGTCAGGCGGCCGGTTTCAACCCCCGTGGTCCACAGCATCGCCATGCGTTCCTCCAGCCCGCCGGTGCCATTGGGGATGGCGGTGAAATTGTCCAGCCCCATCTGCTTTTGCTTGTCGCTGAACGCCGCATGATCGGTGGCCACCACCTGCAACGACCCCGAGGCAAGCCCTGCCCAAAGTGACGCCTGATGGTCCTTGGACCGGAACGGCGGCGACATCACGCGGCGCGCGGCATAGTGCCAGTCCTTGTTGAAATACTCGGATTCGTCCAGCGTCAGATGCTGGATCAGCGGCTCGCCGTAAACCCGCATGCCCTTTTGCCGCGCGCGCCGGATCGCCTCGTGCGCCTGCTCGCAGGAGACATGGACGATGTACAAAGGCACCCCCGCCGCATCGGCGATCATGATGGCACGGTTGGCGGCTTCGCCCTCGACCTCGGGCGGGCGGGAATAGGCGTGACCCTCTGGCCCGGTGATGCCCATCGCCAGATATTTCTGCTGCAACTCCTGCACGATATCGCCGTTTTCCGCATGCACCAAGGGCAGCGCACCCAGTTCCGCGCAACGTTTGAACGAGGCATACATCTCGTCATCCTCGATCATCAGCGCGCCTTTATAGGCCATGAAATGCTTGAACGTATTGATGCCGCGTGCATTAACAACTTCGGCCATTTCATTGAAAATGCGTTCATTCCAGCCAGTGATTGCCATGTGATAGCTGATATCGCAACAGATCTGGTCGCGCGATTTTCGGTCCCAGTCGTCAATCGCGTTCAGCAGCGATCCGTCCGCGCCGGGCAGGCAGAAATCGACCAGCATGGTGGTGCCGCCCGCCGCCGCCGCAAAGGTGCCGGACTGGAACGTCTCCGCCGCCGTGGTCCCCATAAAGGGCATTTCCAGATGCGTATGCGGGTCGATGCCGCCGGGGATGACATAGGCCCCTTCGGCGTCGATCACGGTGTCGCCCTTCAGGTTCTCGCCGATCTCCAGGATCTTTTCGCCCTCGATCAGGACATCCGCCTTGTACTGGCGGTCGGCGGTGACGACCGTGCCGCCCTTGATGACTTTGGTCATGGTCTTGTCTCCCTATTCTACGATGCCGGCGGTTTCGACCACGGCGTGAAACAGCACGTTGGCCCCCGCTGCCGCCCAATCCTTTGTGATCTCCTCGGCCTCATTATGGCTTAGCCCGCCGACGCAGGGGCACATCACCATGGCCGTGGGGGCCACGCGGTTGATCCAGCAGGCATCATGCCCCGCGCCGGAAATCAGGTTCATGTGGCTATAGCCCAACCGCTCGGCGGCGCGGCGCACGGCACTGACACAGCCCTCGTCGAATGTAACAGGATCAAAGCCGCCGGTCTTCTCGAAGGTCACGCCAAGCCCCATCTCGTCGCAGATCGCCTGCGCCCCGGCCTTGAACCGCGTCTCCATATCCTCGATCACCGCCAGATCGGGCGAGCGGAAATCAACGGTGAACACGACTTTGCCCGGTATCACATTGCGACTGTTGGGAAAAACGTCGATGTGACCCGCAGCCCCCACCGCATGTGGCGCATGGGACAGGGCGATCTGGTTCACCAGTTCAAGGCAATGCGCCAACCCCAGCCCTGCGTCCTTGCGCATCGGCATGGGCGTCGATCCGGTATGCGCGTCCTTGCCGGTGATCGTCACCTCGGTCCAGGACAGGCCCTGCCCGTGGGTCACCACGCCGATATCCTTGCCCTCGGCCTCAAGGATCGGGCCCTGCTCGATGTGCAATTCGAAGAACGCCTTCATCTTGCGCTGCCCCACTGGCTCGTCTCCGCGCCAGCCGATCCGCGTCAGCTCGTCCCCAAAGGTCTTGCCCTTGGCATCAACGCGCCCGTAGGCCCAATCCTGATCGTGCAGCCCCGCGAAAACACCAGAGGCAAGCATCGCCGGGGCAAAGCGCGTGCCCTCCTCGTTGGTCCAGTTGGTGACAATGACCGGGTGCCGCGTCTTGATCCCCAGATCATTCAACGACCGCAGAATTTCCAGCCCGCCCAGCACGCCCAGAACACCGTCGTATTTGCCGCCCGTCGGCTGCGTATCAAGATGCGAGCCGACATAAACCGGCAGCGCATCCGGGTCCGTCCCCTCGCGACGCGCGAACATGTTACCCATCTGGTCCAGCCCCATGGAACACCCCGCCTCCTTGCACCAGCTCTGGAACAGCATCCGTCCCTCGGCATCCTCGTCTGTCAGGGTCTGGCGGTTGTTGCCACCGGCCACGCCGGGGCCGATCTTCGCCATCTCCATCAGGCTGTCCCACAAACGCTCTGCGTTGATCTTCAGGTTCTCACCAGCGGCTGCCATTGCGCTCTCTCCTCGGTTCAATTCCATCCCGACAAAGGCCCGCCCGCGCCCTGTCGTCGTTCTTCTGCGTGGCGCAGGCCCGTGGTCGCACGCGGGTCAATAGTTTGACCAATCGGTCAAGATCACGCTAGCAGAGCCTTTCGGGCAGTCAAGGATTTCGCACCCCACCACATTGGCCCGCACCATCGAAAGCCACATTAAACCGCAAAGTCCGCTTTCCCGTGTCACAAAAATGGGCGACACTGACGGTTGATATAGTCCAGGTGACCCCATTACGGGATAAGGATGCCAGAATGACCACTGCCCGCCCGCGCACGCGCATCCAGCAAAAGAACACCTCTGCCATCATGGAGGCCGCGCTGGACGTCTTTTCGCAATACGGGTTCCGCGGCGCGACACTGGACCAGATCGCACAGGCCGCAGGGCTGTCGAAACCCAACCTGCTGTATTACTTCCCCTCGAAAGAGGCGATACACGTCGAACTGTTGTCGGGCCTGATGGACACATGGCTTGACCCGCTGCGCGACCTTGATGCGGATGGCGACCCGGTGACAGAGCTGCTGGCCTACGTCACCCGCAAACTGGAGATGAGCCGCGACCTGCCGCGCGAAAGCCGCCTGTTCGCCAACGACATCCTGCAAGGCGCGCCGACAATTCACGACGGCCTCTCGCAAGAGCTGAAACCGCTGGTCGACGAAAAGGCAAAGGTCATTCAGGGCTGGATCGAGGCCGGTAAAATCGCGCCGGTCGATCCCTATCACCTGATGTTCTCGATCTGGTCGCTGACCCAGCATTACGCCGATTTCGACGTGCAGGTGCGCACCGTTCTGGGGCCGGACGTCACCGACCCCCACAAGGGCGCACAGGAATATCTGACGCAGCTTTTCACCAAACTTCTTAAGCCCTGACATCGAGGATGGCGCGGCGCGGCGCCCGTTCTTGGTTCTGAAAATATCCGCGCCGCAGGCAATCCCGCCCTATTCGGCCGCCGTGGCACCGGGGTTGTTCGGGTGCGTTGTCCAGTTGGCATAATCCGCCGCCACAACCTTGCCGGTGCGCAGGTCAACCGCGCCCTTGTCCATCGGGACCATGGTGATGCACTCCTCCACCGGGCAGACGTTGACGCACAGGTTACAGGCGACACATTCATCGTCCATCACCTCGAACACGCGGTCGGCGGACATGCTGATCGCCTGATGGCTGGTATCCTCGCAGGCGGCATAGCAGCGGCCGCAGCCGATGCAGGCGTCCTGATTGATCTTCGCCTTGGCGACATAGTTCAGGTTCAGGTATTGCCAGTCGGTCACATTGGGCACCGCGCGCCCGACAAACGCGTCGACGCTGGCATAGCCTTTCTCGTCCATCCACTCGGACAGGCCCGCCTTCATCTCTTCCACGATGCGGAACCCGTAGGTCATCACCGCCGTGCAGACCTGCACATTGCCGCAGCCCAGCGCCATGAATTCCGCCGCATCGCGCCACGTGGTCACGCCGCCGATCCCCGAAATCGGCAGGCCGCGCGTGTCGGCGCCGCGTGCGATCTCGGCCACCATATTCATCGCGATCGGCTTGACCGCAGGCCCGCAATAGCCGCCATGGGTGCCCTTGCCGTCGATCATCGGCTCGGGGGACATCGCATCCAGATTGACCGATGTGATCGAATTGATCGTGTTGATCAGGCTGACCGCATCGGCCCCGCCCCGCTTTGCCGCTGCGGCAGGGGCGCGGATGTCGGTGATATTCGGCGTCAGCTTGACGATGCAGGGCAGACGCGAGTTCTGTTTGACCCAGCGCGTCACCATCTCGATATACTCTGGCACCTGCCCCACGGCGCTGCCCATGCCGCGCTCGGCCATGCCGTGCGGGCAGCCAAAGTTCAGCTCGACTCCGTCGGCCCCCGTGTCCTCGACCAGCGGCAAGATCGCCTTCCATGCGGCCTCTTCGCAGGGCACCATCAGCGATACGATCATCGCCCGGTCGGGGTAGTCGCGCTTGACCGCCTTGATCTCGCGCAGGTTCACCTCCAGCGGGCGGTCGGTGATCAGCTCGATGTTGTTCAGCCCCAAAAGCCGCCGGTCCGCCCCCCAGATCGCGCCATAGCGCGGGCCGTTGACGTTAACCACGGGCGGCCCCTCTGACCCCAGCGTTTTCCAGACCACGCCGCCCCAGCCCGCCTCGAAGGCGCGGCGGACGTTGTATTCCTTGTCTGTCGGCGGCGCCGAGGCCAGCCAGAACGGATTGGGGGATTTGATCCCGATGAAACTGCTGGTCAGATCGGCCATTGGCGTCCTCCTGTCATTGGCCCTTGGGCCGTCTGAAAATCATCTCGACCGGAGTGATCCGGTGCGCTTCGACATTGGCGACATAGTTTTTCAGCTTTTCGATCGCGTCCTTTATCACCAGATGAAGCCCCAGCTTCGGCGGGCCTTCGGCTGCGATACGTCGAAAGGCCCTGCCGAAAAAATCCAACGCGAACTGGCGCCGGTCCCGCTCGGTGACTTCTGTCAGTCCGGCGGCATGGGCGGCGCGGCGATAGACACCCGGCGCCGCGACATGGCTGGTATCGGCGGTGTTCGCCCAGGGCAGCGGATAGACCAGCGGGCTGTCATCCTGATCGCGCATCACGTCGAACAGGGCAAAATGCCCAAGCGGTTTCAGCACCCGCGCAACTTCGGAAAAAAGCGCGGTCTTGTCCTCGATGTTCATGCCGACGTGAAACATCGTCACCAGATCGGCGCTTTCGTCTTCGAACGGCAAGGCGGTGGCACTGCCCTGTTGCAGGTCGATCCGGTCCTCCAGATGCAACCGCGCGTTCAGCGCCCGCCCGGTGGCCACGAATTCCTCGGTCAAATCAACGCCCAGCACCCGCGCACCGTAACGATGCACGATGTGCCGCGCCGCGCCGCCGATGCCGCAGCCAATGTCGATCACGGTCATCTGCGGCGTGATCTCGATCTGCTCCAACAACGCCGAGGTCGCCTCGATGCCGCCTGTATGCAGTTCGTCCACCGGCTTCAGATCGTCGATGGCAAGATGGTCGGGATCAATTCCCGCCTGTTTCAGACCGGTCAGAATGCGGTCGAGCAGGTCGTTCGTCGTGTAGTATTGGGAAACGCTTTTTTCGAGAGTCATGGCAACCTCCTGAAATGTTCCGGCGAACCTGACTCTACCACATTAACCGACCAGAACCGAGTGAATGTCCATCGCCGCATCGCGCCCCTCGGCCACGGCCGTGACGGTCAGATCGTTGCCGCCACTGGCGCAATCTCCCCCCGCCCAGACCCCCGCAAGCGACGTGCGCCCGGCGCCCGTCACGGCGATCTTGCCGCCCTCGACGGTCAGGCCGACATCCGTCGCCAATGTCTGGCCGATGGCCTTGAACACCTGATCGGCGGCGATGCGGATCGTCTCTCCGGTGCCTTTCAGCCCCGCGCCCGTCTCGGCGGTATATTCGAATTCCACCTCGCGCACCGCGCCATTGCCGATCACTGCGACGGGCTGCACATTGGTCAGGATGCGCACGCCCTTCGACGCCGCCAGATCTTGTTCATAGGCGGATGCCCCCATCCGGTCGCGGCCACGGCGATAGGCAATCGTCACCTGATCCGCCCCCAGCAGTTTGGATTGCACGGCGGCATCCACAGCCGTCATCCCGCCGCCGATCACCACAACATTGCGCCCCACCGGTAGCGTTGACAGGTCATTCGCCTGCCGCAGTTCCGCGATGAAATCCACCGCGTCGCGCACGCCGTCCTTGTCCTCGCCCTTGGTCTGCAGGGCGTTCACCCCGCCCAGACCGACGCCCAGAAACACCGCATCGAACCGCGAGCGGATCATCTTCAGGTCGTCCTCGGTTTCCAGCGGGCGCACATATTGCACCGTGATCCCGCCGATCGACAGCAGCCATTCGACCTCTCTCGCCGCGAAATTATCGGTGGATTTGTAGCTGGCGATGCCGAACTCGTTCAATCCGCCCGCCTTCGCCTTCGCCTCGAACACTGTCACCTCGTGGCCCAGCATCGCCAGACGGTGCGCGCACGACAGGCCCGACGGCCCCGCCCCCAGCACCGCCACGGACTTTCCCGTCGCCGCCGCGCGGGTGAACGGATGCACGCCTGCCGCCATCAGCATATCGGTCGCATGGCGCTGCAAACGGCCGATCTCGACCGGCTTTCCCTCTGCCGCCTCGCGCACACAGGCCTCTTCGCACAGGGTTTCCGTGGGGCAAACGCGGGCGCACATGCCGCCAAGGATGTTCTGGCTGAAAATCGTCTTTGCCGCCGCCTCGGGTTGTGCGGTCTGGATCTGGCGGATGAACAGGGGGATGTCGATCGCCGTCGGGCAGGCCTGAATGCAGGGCGCGTCATAGCAGAAATAGCACCGGTCCGCCGCCACTGCCGCCTCGTGCCCGTCGTAGGGCGCGTGCAGATCGTCAAAGTTGCGCGCGTAATCCTGATCCGGCAAACGCGCCGCTGCAATTCCGGGTGTCATGGGGCTATTCGGCATACCTGCCTCCCTGATGGCTGATCCTTGATGGTCAAACGCTGCCACAGGTCCATTTTTTTATCAAATGGTAAATTTTAGAAACCGCGCAAAACCCCTGTTTTCATGCCCCGCACACAAGGCGGCGCCCGATTTCGCGGAAAAACCCGCCCAATGCACCAAAATCAGGCATGCAGAAGATGCCCCAACGCCAGAAATCCACACGAGGCGCTTTTCACCTATGCCTTGCTGACGTATAAGCACAGCATCAACAAGGCAGACCCGCTTCAAACGGGCAGGCAAGACCGATCGAGGACGGCATGACAAAAAATTCACACGATTCAGATGTTGCTTTCATTCAGGCGCTGGCGGAGCTTCTTCGCGAGAACGACCTTACCGAACTTCAGGTCAAGCGGGAATACGGCGAAGACGACAGCCTTAACGTGCGCGTCAGCCGCGTAAAGCAGGTCGTCGCAGCCGCGCAGGTCGCAGCAGCCCCAACCGCAGGTGCAGCCGCGCCCGCCCCTGCCGCCGCAGCCCCCGCCGCCGTCGAAGACCCCTCCAGCCATCCGGGCGTCGTGGCCTCGCCTATGGTCGGCACCGTCTACATGAAACCGGAACCCACGGCGGACAACTTTGTCAGCGTCGGGTCCGTCGTGACCGAAGGTCAAACCCTGCTGATCGTCGAGGCGATGAAGACCATGAACCAGATCCCCGCACCGCGTTCGGGCACCGTGAAACGCATTCTGGTCGAAGACGGCGCGCCTGTTGAATACGGCGCCCCCCTGATGATCATCGAATAAGGACCACGCGATATGTTCGAAAAGATCCTGATCGCCAACCGGGGCGAGATTGCCTTGCGTGTCATCCGCGCCTGCCGCGAGATGGGGATCAAATCGGTCGCCGTCCACTCCACCGCCGATTCCGACGCCATGCATGTGCGCATGGCTGACGAGGCGATCTGCATCGGACCGGCCGCAAGCGCCAACAGCTATCTGTCGGTCTCGGCGATTGTCTCGGCCTGCGAAATCACCGGCGCCGACGCGATCCACCCCGGCTATGGCTTCCTGTCCGAAAACGCCAGCTTCGTGCAGATCCTCGAGGATCACGACATCACCTTCATCGGCCCCACCGCCGAACACATCCGCATCATGGGTGACAAGATCACCGCCAAGGACACGATGAAAAAGCTGGGCGTGCCTTGCGTGCCCGGGTCCGATGGCGGCGTGCCGACCCTTGCCGATGCCAAACGGGTCGCCGCCGAAATCGGTTACCCCGTGATCATAAAGGCCACGGCGGGCGGGGGCGGGCGCGGGATGAAAGTGGCGCAAACCGCCGCTGACATCGAAAGCGCCTTTCACAACGCGCGGTCCGAATCCAAGGCCGCCTTTGGCAATGACGAAGTCTATCTGGAGAAATATCTGACCACGCCCCGCCACATCGAAATTCAGGTGTTCGGCGACGGCAAGGGCAATGCCGTCCATCTGGGCGAACGCGACTGCTCGCTTCAGCGCCGCCACCAGAAAGTCTTTGAAGAGGCCCCCGGCCCCGCGATCACCCCCGAACTGCGCGCCCGTATCGGCAAGGTCTGCGCCGATGCCGTTGCCTCGATCAACTATATCGGTGCCGGCACGATCGAGTTCCTGTTCGAAAACGACGAGTTCTATTTCATCGAGATGAACACCCGCTTGCAGGTGGAACATCCGGTGACCGAAGGCATCTTTGGCGTCGATCTGGTGCGCGAGCAGATCCGCGTGGCCGAAGGCCTGCCCATGTCCTTCACGCAAGACGATCTGGTGATAAACGGTCACGCAATCGAAGTGCGGATCAATGCGGAAAAGCTGCCGAACTTCTCGCCCTGCCCCGGCAAGGTAGTGTCGTTCCACGCCCCCGGCGGCCTTGGCGTGCGGATGGATTCGGCGCTTTATGCCGGCTACTCGATCCCGCCCTACTACGACAGTCTGATCGGCAAGCTGATCGTGCATGGCCGCGACCGGACAGAGGCGCTGGCCCGCCTTGCCCGCGCCCTGAACGAGCTGATCATCGACGGGATCGACACCACGATCCCGCTGTTCCACGCGCTGCTGCAAGAACCGGACATCCAATCCGGCGATTACAACATCCACTGGCTGGAACACTGGCTGGAAACCCATCTGCAATAAGACAAATGCGCGGGGCCATTGCTGCGAAAGCCTTGGCCCCGCGCGATAAATTGACTTAGGTTCGTCCGAATACCCCCTTTTGACAAAGGTGTTCCGAACACAATGACCCTGCCGCTCACGCCCGAACTTCTGCTGCGCGCCTATATGGCGGGCATCTTTCCCATGGCAGAGGGGCGCGATGACGAAGAGGTGTTCTGGGTCGATCCGCGCAAACGCGGCATCCTGCCGCTGGACGGGTTCCACATCTCGCATTCTCTGGCCCGGCACATGCGGGCGGAACCGTTCAGGATCACGGTCGACACCGACTTTTCCGGCGTCCTGCGCGGCTGTGCCGACCGCGACGAAACCTGGATCAACGACACCATCCACCGGCTGTATATGGCGCTGCACATGACCGGCTTTGCCCACGCGGTAGAGGTCTGGCAGGACGACGAACTGGTCGGCGGTGTGTATGGTGTGGCGATCGGGGGGGCGTTTTTCGGCGAAAGCATGTTTTCGCGGCGCACCAACGCCTCGAAAATCGCGCTGGCCTATCTGGTGGACAGGCTGCGCATCGGCGGCTTCAGCCTGCTGGATACACAGTTCATCACGCCCCATCTTGCGTCGCTGGGCGGCATTGAAATCAGCCGCGCCGCCTATAAAAAGCTGCTTGAGCGCGCGTTGAAGTCAAAGGCGGACTTTATGGCACAGGGCGAAACCCCCAGTGCTCAGGACGTTTTGCAGCGCAACACCCAGACGTCATAGCGCGGATCGTCCAGCGCGTTCAATGCCGGTGCCGAGGCGACCATCCAGCCTTGGAAGAGAGGCGCATCCTTGCCCGTGTCCCGGATCGTCAGATAGGCATAGGCATTGCCCGAGGGGTTGCCCGCAGGATACCGGCAATCGCCCAGCGTCACCTGCAACCGGCCTTGGGTCTTGCTGTCGCCCGCGTTGATCTCGACATCGGTCGTCGTGCCGGCGACCTTGTCCAGCGTCCGCAGCACCGCCGTCCCGGAACTTGCCACCTCTTGCGCATGGGCAGTCCCCGCGCACAGGATCGTGGCCAAGGCAAACCTGCGGATCAATTTGTCACCTCTGCCGGTGCCGTACTGCCCGCCACGAATTTCATCAACAACGACACCAGACTGACAGACCCCTGCGTGTCCTCGATCTCGTCACCGGGCGCGAATGTGGTCAACGACCCGCCGGGCATGATTTCCACGAAATTCCCGCCAAGCAGTCCCTCTGACGCCACGACAATCGCACTGTCATCCGGAATCTGGACGCTATTCACGATCGCCACGCGGGTCTGGGCCCGAAAGGTTTCAGCGTTCAGTTCAAGCCCGGTCACCGTGCCGATTTTGACGCCCGCAAGGCGGACATCGGACCCGATTTCAATGCCTTCGGCAGACCGGAAACTGGCGACCAAAGGATAGTCGCCGCCAGCGCGGGAAAACCCCGTTGCCTGCCCCGCAAAGACCACAAACCCGATTGCCGCCGCCAAAACAACGCCGCCCACGATCACTTCTGTAGTGTTTTCCGACATAAATGCGTCCTCGTGGCGCCCTATTCGGGCGTCCACGCCTCATAGTCGCGGCGCTCGGCAGGGTGCGCGCGGCGAATGGATCCGGCAGGCGCATAGGCCAGCGCGGTGCCGGTCAGGTTTTCCTGATGCGGCTTTTCCCATGGCTTGTGCGTCAGCGGTGTTGTGGTGGGCGCGTCGTTCCACGTCCAGTGCAACCAGCCGTGCCAATCGGCATCGACCCGCGACGCTTCCGCCTCGCCGTTGAAAATGACCCAGCGACGTTTCTTGTCGCGGGTCTCGTAAAAGATATTGCCCTGCGCGTCCTCGCCCACCTTGACGCCCTTGCGCCATGTGAACAGTTGCGTGCCGACAGTCTGGCTGTTCCACCAGGTGACTAGACGAAGAATAAAACCCATGAAACGCCTCCGCAGATCGTTGCCCCCGATATGCCCGATGCGGCGGGCAAGGTCCAGTGGCAAGGGCATGCTTTGCCACGACGCGTGGCGCAAAACCGAAAAACGGCGGGACATTGCCCGCCGTTTTCTGTGACTTGTCCGAAACTTACCGCGCTGCGGCGGGTTCTTTCTTGGCGGTATCGCCATAAATCAGCAATGGCGCCGCCCCTGCGTTCACGGCCTCTTCGTTGACAACAACCTCTTCGATTCCCTCAAGCCCCGGAAGTTCGAACATCGTGTTCAACAGGATGTCTTCCATGATCGACCGCAATCCGCGCGCGCCGGTCTTGCGGGCAATCGCACGCTTTGCAATCGCCGCCAGCGCATCCTCGGTAAAGGTCAGCTTGGCATCTTCCAGTTCGAACAGGCGCTGATATTGCTTGACCAGCGCATTCTTCGGCTTGGTCAGGATGATGATCAACGCGTCCTCGTCCAGATCAGTCAGCGTCGCGATCACCGGCAAACGACCGACAAATTCGGGAATCAGGCCGAATTTCAACAGGTCTTCCGGCTCCAACTCTTTGAACACCTCGCCAACGCCACGGCTTTCGTTGTCCTTGACGTCGGCACCAAAGCCGATGCCGGACCCCTTGCCGCGCTGCGCGATGATCCGCTCGAGGCCCGCAAAGGCGCCGCCGCAGATGAACAGGATGTTGGTCGTGTCCACTTGCAGGAATTCCTGCTGCGGATGCTTGCGCCCGCCCTGCGGCGGAACCGATGCAACCGTGCCTTCCATGATCTTCAAAAGCGCCTGCTGCACCCCCTCGCCCGACACGTCGCGGGTGATAGAGGGGTTGTCGGACTTGCGCGTGATCTTGTCGACCTCATCGATATAGACGATGCCGCGCTGCGCCCGCTCGACGTTGTATTCGGACGCCTGCAACAGCTTCAGAATGATGTTTTCAACATCTTCCCCCACATAACCGGCTTCGGTCAGGGTGGTCGCGTCCGCCATCGTGAACGGCACATCCAGAATGCGCGCCAGCGTCTGCGCCAACAGGGTCTTGCCGCAGCCGGTCGGGCCGATCAGCATGATGTTGGATTTCGCCAGCTCGATATCGCCGGATTTCGACGAATGGTTCAGACGCTTGTAGTGGTTGTGAACGGCCACGGACAACACGCGCTTTGCGTGCTCCTGTCCGATGACGTAATCGTCCAGCACACTGCAAATCTCACGCGGAGTCGGCACGCCCTCGCCCGATTTCAGGCCGGCGGTTTTCGTTTCCTCGCGGATGATGTCCATGCACAGCTCGACGCATTCATCACAGATGAACACCGTGGGTCCGGCAATCAGTTTGCGGACCTCGTGCTGGCTTTTGCCGCAGAACGAGCAATAGAGAGTGTTCTTGCTATCGCCACTTGCCTTGTTCGCCATCAAATTCCCCTAGGCTTTTGCCTTCGTTTTTACCAGCTTCACCTGGGCATTCGCCCCCTAGCCTGTAAGTCTAGGACAGCGAAATTTCATCTACAACGTCAAAATGCCCTGCGGCCGTGCGACCGCAGGAACATGTGATCACTTCGCCTCGTCCAGTTTGGCGCGGTTTTCGACGATTTCGTCGATCAGGCCCCAGTCTTTTGCATCTTCCGCGGACATGAAATTGTCCCGCTCCAGCGCCGCCTCGACCTTTTTCAGGGTCTGGCCGGTGTGCCGCACGTAGATGTTGTTCAGGCGGTCCTTCAGCTTTTGGGTTTCCTGCGCGTGGATCATGATATCCGTCGCCTGCCCCTGATACCCGCCGGACGGCTGGTGCACCATGACGCGGCTGTTGGGCAAAGAATAGCGCATGCCGGGCTCGCCCGCGCACAGCAACAACGACCCCATAGAGGCCGCCTGACCGATGCAAACCGTCGACACCTTCGGTTTGATATATTGCATCGTGTCATAGATCGACAGGCCGGACGTCACAACGCCACCGGGGCTGTTGATATACATCGCGATCTCTTTGCTCGGGTTATCCGCCTCGAGAAACAAAAGCTGGGCCACGATCACGGTCGCCATCTCGTCGTGGACAGGACCAGAGACAAAGATGATACGTTCTTTCAGAAGGCGCGAGAAAATATCGTAGCGGATCGAACCGCGTGAATTTGTTTCCTCGACCGTCGGGATGATGAAGTTTTGGACCTGCGAAATAGGATCGAACATTTTCAGCCTTTGCCGCGTAAGGGGTGCTCTCGCAAGAGCGGTCATACCCAGAGTCTTAGTTCTGCAGTCCGACCCCTGCAAGGGGCCGATGCCACTTTATGACAGTTGCCGGGAAACTTGGGGCTCCGGTTCTGGGTTCAGCCTGTGTGACAGCACCTGCTGCGGGAAATGCCATGGGTAACGATGGTCGGCACCTTTTGGATACATTGCCGGAACGGCATCTGGGATCAGGGCGCAGTATCAGACCAGCCTTAACGAACGCTTAATCGTGAAGGCAGTCTCACAGACGTTTCCCCGCACCGGCATTGCACCGCCCCCCCCCCGTTGCATGCGCGGGGTTTGTGCATCCGATATGCTTGGCCAGATGTGGATGGAATGTGCCGCACTTGTGAAGCCCGCCCCGGGGCCTTTCCCGTGATACCGCTGGACCGGCCCGATGCGATGCGATGTAACGGGAAAGCCGTCGGCGCAGTTGAACTTTGCCAGCAGCTCGTTCATGTTGCAGCCCTGATACAGAAAGGCGCGAACCCATGTCGGACCTCTCGAGCCCAACAGCGGCCCTCGGCCCGTTGAGCGATCTGGTGGCCTGCCCGCGCTGCGACCGTCTGCACCGCGCGCAGCGGCCTGAGGTGGGCGAGATCGCGCGCTGCACGCAATGCGGAACCGTTCTGATCACCGGCCGGCTGGACGCGATCCCGCGTATCGTCGCCCTGTCGATCACGGTCCTTATCCTGATGTTCGCGGCAACCTTTTTCCCGTTTCTGCACCTCGAAACCGGCGGGCTCAGCAACAATGCCTCGCTGTTCGACGCCGCATCTGCCTTTTCCGACGGCTGGCTGATTCCGCTGTCCTTTGCCGTGGCCGCGCTGATCGTCGTCATCCCCGTGACGCGGGTCGTGGCGCTGCTATACGCGCTGTTTCCGCTGGTCTGGGGCCGCCCCCCTGCCCGCCATGCAGCACAGGCGTTCCGGCTGGCCCAACACCTGAAACCGTGGGCGATGGCGGAAATTTTCATCCTCGGGGTGGCGGTTGCACTGGTCAAGGTGGCGGGCCTTGCCACCGTCCTGCCCGGCCCCGCATTCTGGGCGTTCTGCGCCCTTGTCATCATCACCGTCCTCAAGGACAACATGATCTGCAATTGGACCATATGGAACGAACTGACCAAAAAGCTCACGGCCTGACCGCCCGCGAGGCGGGCCTTGTCGCCTGCACCAGTTGCGGGCTGGTTCATCCGCCCGCGGACCTTATTTGCGCGCGCTGCAACACACGCCTGGAATCGCGGTCCCCACAAAGCCTGCAACGGGTCTGGGCCTGGATGGCGGCGGGTCTATTGCTGTATATTCCTGCCAATCTTTACCCGATGCTTTTGACCTCGACCCTTGGCGACGCAACCCAAAGCACCATCATCGGCGGGGTGATAGAGCTGGTGCATCACCACTCTTACGGGATCGCGGCGATCGTGTTTATTGCCAGTATCGTGATTCCCGTGATGAAATTCATGGCTGTGGCGTTTCTGGCGATCAGCATCAAACGCCCCGCCCTTCTGGACGGGCACAGGCGCCTTGTGCTTTACGAAGTGGTGGAATTCATCGGCCGCTGGTCGATGATCGACGTCTTTGTGGTTGCGATCTTGTCGGCGCTGGTGCAGCTGAATTTTGTCGCCACGGTCAACCCCGGCCCGGCTGCGGCCTGTTTCGCCCTGTCCGTTGCATTCACGATGCTCTCGGCCCAAAGCTTTGATTCCCGGTTGATCTGGGATGTCTCGAACGAGGATGATGTTCATGAGTGACCCCGCAGACCTTGCCATCAGCACAAAAAGCCGCCCGCTTTGGGCGCGCCTTTCGGTTGTCTGGCTGGTGCCGCTTCTGGCGCTTGTGATCTCTATGTTCGTGGCTTGGCAATCCTATTCCGATCGCGGCGTCGCCATCACCATCCAGTTCGAGAACGGCGCAGGGGTCGAGGCGGGCAAGACCCGTCTAAAGTATCGCGATGTTGAAATCGGCATGGTGGAAAGCGTGAGTTTTTCGAATGATATCAAGCATGTCATCGTCACCGCCCGCGTCGATGAAACGGTTGTGCCCTATATGGACGAGGACGCGCAGTTCTGGATCGCCCGCCCCCGCGTGACGGCGCAGGGCATCTCGGGGCTGGATACGGTTCTGGCCGGCGCCTATATCGAGGGTAGCTGGAACGCAGAGGCCGGCAGGCCGATGACCGTCTTCACCGGGGTTGAGATCCCGCCGCTGGTGCGGCCCGGCGCAAAGGGCAAGCAGATCAAGTTGCGGGCACCGACCGGCGGGTCGATCTCGGTTGGCTCTCCGATCCTGTATCGCGGCGTCAAGGTCGGGCAGATCGAAACCGTGAACCTTAGCGAACTTGGCGACAGTGTCGTGGTCGACGCCTTTGTCGACGCGCCCTATGACAGGCTGATTTCCACCGCATCGCGGTTCTGGAACCTGTCGGGGTTCAGCCTGAAACTGGACACATCGGGGGTTTCGCTGGACGTGAACAGCCTTGCGTCGCTGGTGCAGGGCGGGCTTGGCTTCGACACGGTCTATTCCGGCGGCTTTGCCATTTCCGAAAAACAGGTCTTTGACATTTTCGACGACGAGGAAACCGCCCGCGCCAGTATTTTCAACCGCCGCCTTGCCGCCGCCACCCGCCTTTCGATCATCTTCGAGGGCAACGTGCGCGGGTTGAACGCGGGCTCTGCCGTGGAATTCGGCGGGGTGCGTGTGGGCGAGGTCGACAGCATCACCACCTCCGTCGAAGATGTGGTGGACGGGGCGCTGGCCGATGTGCGCCTGTTGGTCAATATCGTGATCGATCCGTCGCGGCTTGGCCTGCCATCGGGCACCAGCCCGCAGGCAACGGTTGAATTCCTTCAGGCGAATGTGGCGCAGGGCCTGCGGGCACGGATTGCCTCTGCCAATCTGTTGGGCACATCGCTGGTGGTGGAACTGGTGCAGCTGGACGATGTGGCGCCGGTCGATATGGATGTCTCGCTGGAACGCGCACCCTATCCGATCCTGCCGTCTATCGCATCGAACGTCAGCGATTTCACCGCCACCGCCGAGGGCGTGCTGAACCGGATCAACGAACTGCCGATCGAGGAGCTGATGGGCTCTGCCATCGACCTGATGGACAACGTCAGCCGCATCGCCGCAAGCGAGGGCATGAAAGAGGCCCCCGACGCGGTTGTGGCACTTTTGAATGACACGCGGACCCTTGTGAACTCTGACGACGTCAAGGCGATCCCGGCGGAACTGCGGGCGATTTCGGAACAGGTCCGGGGCATGATGGCGACCATCGAGGCGGGCGGCGCGGCGGAAAGCCTGCTGTCCGCATTGAACGAGGCCGACGCCGCCGCCAAGACCGTCAATGCCGCAACGCAGGCCCTGCCGGATCTGGTGGCGCAGCTGGATAAACTGGCCACAACCGCCGCCGGATTACCGTTGGAACAATTGATGACCTCGACCCGCGGGCTGATCGAAACGGCAGACAGCGTCATCGGGACCGAGGCGGCGAAAGAGCTGCCCGCCGCCCTGAATGGCGCGTTGGACCGCGTGCGCAGCTTTCTTGGCACGCTGGAGGATGGCGGCGCTGTCGACAACCTGAACACCGCTCTGTCGTCGGCGGCCTCGGCGTCGGATGCGGTGGCCACAGCCGTGGCCGACCTGCCCGCCCTGACGAACCGCTTGAACGCGCTGGCGACACAGGCGGGCAATACGTTGTCCGGCTATGATGACAATTCTGCTTTCAGCCGCGAAACGCGCGACGCGATCCGCCAGATCAAAGAGGCCGCAGCGGCCTTTGCATCCCTGTCCCGTGCGATAGAACGACGCCCCAATTCCTTGATTACAGGACGTTAAAACCATGATATTTCGCAAAACCATTATCCCACCCATCGCCCTGTGCCTTGCTCTTGCAGCCCTCGCCGGATGCACAAGCGACGCGGATATCGCCCGCGTCATGCTGGAGGCGGACACAACCACGGCGCGCGTCAACGTCGCCCCGAATTACATCGAGGTGCGGACCATCGCCCTGCCGCTATACGCCAAGGCAGAGCAAATTCCGGTTCTGGCGGCGGACGGATCGGTGCGGATCACCGACAAACAGGTCTGGGCCGACGCCCCGGATGCCGCGCTGACTTCGATGCTGGCCAGCAATCTGGCGCAGATTACATCGGCCACTGTGGCAGCCGAACCCTGGCCGCTGGAGCAATACCCCGATGCGCGGATCGAAGTGCGTGTCGACCAGTTGATCGCATCGCTGGGCGGTGTGTTGAAGTTCAACGGCACCTATTTCGTGACCTCTGTTTCGGGCAATGCGCGCGAACGGGCCGAGCGGTTCGCGTTCGAAGTGCCGGTGGCGGGCGAGGATTATATCGCGCTGTCGCGCGCCAACGCGAGAGCCGTGCGCCTGTTGTCAGAGGCAATTGCCAAGCGCATGGGCCGCTGACCCAGCAGACGCGCTGCGCGCGATTGCCTTGGTCTCGCCCCTTTCAGGGGCTCGGGTTTTGCGCTTCGCGCGAGAGTATTTTTGCCGAGAAGAGGGGCAAGACCGGTCGTTAGGGCGGGTCAGATGATCTCGTCTTCGTCAAACAGCGGGTCCGCATCCAGTTGCGCGGTCAGGGTTTCCATCTTTTTCTCTGCGTCGTCTTTGGGGTGGACCGAGGCGATGTGGAACAGCGCGTCGCCCTCGTTCACGACCGGCAGCACGGCGCGACCGATGATGATGCCGGGGGCACCCGCAAGAATTTCGGTTTCCGCCTGCCCGAAGGGGTCGGCAACGATACCCAGAAGGTCGCCCGTTTCCACAACGTCACCCGAAGATTTGAAGGTGCGCACCAGACCACCCGCGGGCGAGCGCACCCATTTGCTGGTGGAGCAGTGCATCGCGGTCGTCTTGGGCTTGGCGATGCCCTTGGCCGCGACCATGTTCAACTCGCGCATCACCCGCAAGATGCCCGAGACGCCGGCGCGGACCGAGAATTCGTCGAACCGCAGCCCCTCTCCGGCCTCGTAAAGCAGGACATCGACGCCAAGATCGCCCGCGGCCCCCCGCAACGATCCCTCGCGCACCGGGGCAGTCAGGATCACAGGGGCACCGAAGACCTCTGCCAGGGTTTTCGTCTGCGCCTTTTTCGGGGATATGCGGATTTGTGGCAGGTTGGTGCGGTGGATCGCGGCGGAATGCAGGTCGATCCCGAAATCGCACCGTGCCACGATCTCTGTCAGGAACAGATGCGCCAGCCGCGAGGCCAGAGAGCCGCCCGGAGTGCCGGGAAACGAGCGGTTCAGGTCGCGGCGGTCGGGCAGATAGCGTGAATGGTTCAGGAAGCCGAAGGCGTTGACGATAGGCACCGCGATCAGCGTGCCATGCAGCGTGTCGAGGTTGGGTGCGCGCAGCAGGCGGCGCACGATTTCCACGCCGATCACCTCGTCGCCATGAACCGCCGCGCTGACAAAGATCACCGGTCCGGGCTTGCGCCCATGGACCACATGCACCGACATCGTGACGGGCGTATGGTCGGACAACACACTGACCGGAAGGTTGATCGTGGTGCGGGTTCCGGCGGCAACATTATGCCCCGCGATCTTGAACGCAGGCACCATGGCGCGTTATCCTTTGCCCTTGGTTTTCGTCGCGTGGGGTTTCGCCTTGGCGACCAGAAAGTCGATGATCATTCCGGCAATATCCAGTCCGGTCGCGCCTTCGACGCCTTCAAGCCCCGGAGAGGAGTTGACCTCCATCACCACAGGGCCGTGATTGGCGCGCAGCATATCGACGCCGCAGACGTTCAGGCCCAGCGATTTCGCGGCCCGCAATGCGGTCGAGCGTTCCTCGGGGGAGATCTTGATGGTTTTGGCCGTGCCGCCGCGATGCAGGTTCGAGCGGAACTCGCCCTCGGCGCCGGTGCGCTGCATGGCTGCCACGACCTTGCCGCCCACCACGATCGCGCGAATATCGGTGCCGCCTGCCTCTTTGATGAATTCCTGCACAAGGATGTTCACATTGGCACCGCGGAACGCCTCGATCACCGATTTCGCCGAACGGTTGGTGTCGGCCAGAACCACGCCGATGCCCTGCGTGCCCTCGAGCAGCTTGATCACCAAGGGCGCGCCGCCCGCCAGTGCCAGAATTTCCTCTGTCTGCTTGGCGTCATGGGCAAAGGTCGTCACCGGCAGGCCGATTCCGTCGCGCGCCAGCAACTGCATCGAGCGCAGCTTGTCGCGCGACCGGCCAATGGCGACCGATTCGTTCAGAGGATAGACGCCCATCATCTCGAACTGGCGCAGCACGGCCAGCCCGTAGAAGGTGATCGAGGCCCCGATCCGCGGAATGACCGCATCATAATGGCCCAGTTTTTCGCCATTATAATACACTTCGGGCCGGCGGGACGCGATGTTCATATAGCAGCGCAGCGTGTTGATGATGTCCAACTCGTGGCCGCGATCCTCGGCGGCCTGCTTCAGCCGTTGGTGTGAATAAAGGTCGGGGTTGCGGGCTAGCATGGCGATTTTCATCTGGGTCTCTCCGGTCGGGGGGATGCCCCATGTGGCGCGTATCGGTGTCGCGGCTTCTTATACGGTCCGGGGGCGTCCGGCCAGCGGGATCGAAGGGGCATTCAGGGGGCGAAAACCGTGCTGGCGCAGCCCCTGCGGGAAAAAATGCGCTGCGGGGACTTTCCGTCTTGCGGTGAATCACGCGCGGCCCTATGTGCCGTTTTATAGACGCCAACGCACGCGCCTCTGGCCGGTGGGTCTTACGTCCACCCGTGTTTACGTAGCGACGGTAACGTCTCCTTTTGGAAGTGAGCGGTCATATATGGCCGGGTCTGTCTGGAGATGACCAATGAATGCTACTGTAACCGACATCGTCGGCGGCCCTGTCGTCGCGCCCGCCTCCCGTATCGAAAACTTCATCCGCTCGACCCGTTTCGACCACCCGACTCTGGTGATCGACACGCAGGTCGTGGAAACCCAGTTCCGCGCGTTGAAGGCCGGTCTGGGCGAGGCCCACATTCACTATGCCGTCAAGGCAAACCCCGCCCGCGAGATCATCGAGACACTGATCGCCAACGGCAGCCGGTTCGACGCGGCCTCGCGCGGCGAGATCGAGCTGTGCCTGTCGCTGGGTGCGGCACCGGACGATATCTCGTTCGGCAATACCATCAAACGCCCGTCCGACATCGCCTTTGCCTTTCACGCGGGGATCACCCTGTTCGCGGTCGATGCCGAAGAAGAGATGCACAAGATCGCCGCCCAAGCGCCCGGCGCAGAGGTCTACGTCCGGCTGATCGTCGATGCGTCCGAGGCCGACTGGCCCCTGACACGCAAGTTCGGCTGCGCCCGTGACAAGGCGCTGGACCTGCTGGCACTGGCGACAGAACTGGGCCTGAAGCCAGTGGGTTTCTCGTTCCACGTCGGGTCGCAGACCCGCAAGGCCCGCATGTGGACCACTGTTCTGGATCAGGTCGCCGAGATCTGGCACAGCGCGATTGCCGCGGGTTACGCCCTGACAACGCTGAACATCGGCGGCGGCTTTCCGGCCTTCTACGGCGAGGAAATCGACAGCCCCACCGCCTATGCCGCCGCCGTGATGGACCTGGTGCGCGCAAGGTTCGGCAAGGTCGAGCGGATCATGGCAGAGCCCGGTCGCGGTCTGGTGGCAGAGGCTGGCATGATCGCTGCTGAAGTGCTGCTGGTGTCCAGAAAATCCGAAAGTGACATGCACCGCTGGGTCTACCTCGACATTGGTCGGTTTTCCGGCCTTGCCGAAACCGAGGGCGAAGCGATCCGGTATCAGTTCATCACCGACCGTGACCACGAGGAAATGGGCGCCTGCATTCTGGCCGGGCCGTCCTGCGACAGTGCCGATGTCCTGTATGAAAAGCGCCCCGTTCAGTTGCCCCTCGGGCTGACGTCCGGCGACCGCTTTATCATCCGCAACTGCGGGGCCTATACCTCGACCTATTCGTCGATCGGCTTCAACGGCTTCCCGCCGCTGGACGTCGTCGTTATCTGAACCTGACCCACGCATGGAACGGGGCGGCACCTTAGGCAGGGTGCCGCCCTTTTTTGTGCTACAGCCCCGACGGCAAAAGGCCAGCAACAGGTACAGGCCGGACAGTGTGTCAGGCATCCGGATAAAGGTTGTGTTTCCACCCATTGAGATGCATAATTTACTGAATATGGCAATTTCGGTAAATTATGCACATGAAAGACAGTGTTCTGGCACAGGCCTTCGGGTTGATCGCGGCGATGGATCGCGACCTGATCGAGATCGTCAGCCTGTCGTTGTTTGTCAGCCTTAGCGCGGTCACGATTGCCTGTGCGATCGGGTTCCCGCTGGCGGCCCTTCTGGCGACGACCCGGTTTCGCGGGCGCGGCTTTGTCGTGCTTGTGCTGAACGCCCTGATGGGGCTACCCCCCGTCGTCGTCGGGCTGATTGTCTATCTGAACCTGTCCCGCTCTGGCCCGCTGGGATTTCTGGGGCTTTTGTATTCACCCACCGCGATGATTATCGCGCAGGTTATTCTGATCACGCCGATTGTCGCCGCGATCGCACGCCAGATTGTCGAAGACCTGCACGACGAATACGCAGAGTTGTTCGTGTCCATGACGGTCGGCCGCTGGACGGCGATGCGCGCCGTTCTGTGGGACGCGCGGTTTTCGCTGGTCACTGCGGCCCTCGCCGGATTTGGCCGCTCTATCGCCGAGGTCGGCGCGGTGATCATCGTCGGCGGCAACATCGACCACCTGACGCGGGTGATGACCACGGCAATCGCGCTGGAAACCTCCAAGGGGGATTTACCGCTTGCCCTGGCATTGGGGGTCATCCTGCTGATGATCGCCCTTGGCCTGAATGCGGCGATTTCTGCCTTCAGGTTCACAGAACGGCGGGTCGGATATGTTTGACACCGAACCACAGCTCACCCCCTCGCCCTGCTCCTTACGGGTCGAGGGGGTGCGGCTTTTGTCGGGCGACCGGGTGTTGCTTGACGGGATAGACCTGACGCTGGGCACGGATGCGCGCACCTGCCTTATGGGGTTCAACGGCGCGGGCAAAAGCCTGTTGCTTCGCTGTCTGCACGGGCTGATCGCACCCAGTGCGGGGCGGATCGTCTGGGCACAAGGCGCGGGCCGCGAGGCGCAGGCGATGGTGTTCCAGAAACCCGTTCTGCTTCGGCGCAACGCCGCGCAGAACATCGCCTTTGCCGCAGGTCTGCGCGGCAAGGCGGGGGCGGATCTGACGCGGCACCTGCTGGATCAGGTCGGGTTGCTCGACAAGGCAGAGACGCCCGCGCAGGTGCTGTCCGGCGGCGAAAAGCAACGGCTTGCACTGGCACGGGCCCTGGCACTGCGACCCAGAGTGTTGTTTCTGGACGAGGCGACCGCCAATCTTGACCCGCTGTCCGTCCGACTGTTCGAGGATACGATGAACGCGGTCCACAAGGCGGGCACCAAGATCATCTTTGTTTCGCATGACCCCGCGCAGGCGCGGCGCATGGCAGATGAAATTGTATTTCTGCACAACGGTCGGATCACCGAAGTGACCCGCGCCGCCCCCTTCTTTGCAAAACCGCAAAGCGCGGCGGCGCGCGCCTATCTGGCGGGCGACCTTTTTCCCTAACCAACCCAGAGGATGTGATGAACTTTAAAACTTTTACCGCGGCCCTTTTGTCCGCAACGCTGATCGCCCTGCCCGCCATGGCGCAGGACAAATCCATTCTGGTGCAGTCGACCACATCGACCGCGAATTCCGGCCTGTTCGACACGCTGTTGCCCGAGTTCACCAAGGACAGCGGGATCACCGTCAATGTTGTGGCCGTCGGCACCGGGCAAGCGATCAAGAATGCCGAGAACTGCGATGGCGACGTTTTGTTGGTGCATGCAAAGGCCGCCGAAGAAAAGTTCATCGAAAGCGGCTTTGGCGTGGCCCGCTTTGACCTGATGTACAACGACTTTGTCATCGTCGGCCCCGCAGCCGATCCTGCGGGGGTGGCCGGCATGACAGACGTCACCGCCGCCCTGACCAAAATCGCCGACGCCAAAGCCCCCTTTGCCTCGCGCGGGGATGATTCCGGCACCCACAAGAAAGAGCTGCAATTGTGGCAGGCCGCCGGCATCGACACCGCTGCGGCCTCGGGGGGCTGGTATCGGTCCACGGGCTCGGGCATGGGGGCGACGCTGAATGCGGGGGTTGGCATGGGGGCCTATGTGCTGACCGACCGCGCCACATGGATCAGCTTTGCCAACAAGGCCGATTTCAAGATCGAGGTCGAAGGCGACACAAACCTGTTCAACCAATACGGTGTGATTCTGGTGAACCCCGCCAAATGCCCAAGCGTCAAAGCCGAAGACGGTCAGGCCTTTGTCGACTGGCTGATCTCGGATAAAGGTCAGGCGTCGATCGCAGACTACAAGATCGACGGCCAGCAACTGTTCTTTCCCAACGCAGGGCAATAGCGCAGAGTTTTCCCGCCGATCAAAACAGGCAGGCCGACATCACGTTCGGCCTGCAACCCGTCGGTTTTGATTTGGTTTCAAACGCTCAGCACCCCGTCCGCCGGAACACCACCCCAAGCGTTTTGACAATGATCCAAAGATCATACAGGCGCGATGCGGTGGACATATAGTCGACATCCATCTGCACCCGCTCTTCATAGGCGATGTCGTTGCGGCCCGACACCTGCCATATCCCCGTGATGCCCGGTTTCATCGCCAGATAGGCCCAGACATGCCTGTCATATTTTTCCAGTTCCGCCGAAACCACCGGGCGCGGGCCGACAAAGCTCATCTCTCCGCGCAGGACATTCCAGATTTGCGGCAGCTCATCCAGACTTGTCCGGCGCAGGAAGCCGCCGAACCGCGTGATGCGCGGATCGTCGCGCAGTTTGAAATTGTCGCGCCATTCAATCGCCGCCTGCGGGTTGCGCGACAGATGGGCAAAAAGCAGGTCGTCGGCCCCCTGCAACATCGTCCGCAACTTCCAGCATCGAAACAGTTTTCCGTTTTGCCCGACACGGGTATGGGCGAAGAAACCAGGCCCCCCGTCCCGTCTGGCAAGCACCCAGAAAAGCCCGATCAGCGGGGCGACAAACGGCAGCAACAGCAACACGAAAACCACATCGAACACCCGCTTGCCCCTTGCGGGGATAACAACAGGATCGGGTTGGGCGATGGCGGTCCGTTCGGGAACAAGAAACACAACATGCTGCATCGGAAACATCCAGGATCAACGCACGCCCGACTGGCGCTGCCTTGATCCTAGCCAGGGGAGAGTTACCAAATATTTAATCACCTTTAAGTTTATATTTGCATCAAATTGGTGTATCCCTTGCCGCAGTTCGATTTGTGTTGGTTGCATGGATCGGCCCCCGCCCGTGTCAAGGAAATTCACCCTGACCGCGCATTGGGGCACCACAATGCGCCCAAGGTATCAGTAACGGGTCGCCCTGCGGTGGGTCGATCCGACGCTTAAACCTCTGACAACCGACGGATCAAACCGCGTTGCGATATTTGGTCCATGCGGAAAGGGACAATATGGACAGGCGGGATATGCATCCGGACCCGAAGACAGGCGCGATCGACCGGAACATCGGTCGACGGATCCGCGCAAAAAGAATGGAACTCGATATATCTGTGCCTTTTATGGCAGATGAAATCGGGGTAAGCGTCGCTGTGCTTCAAGAGTTCGAAGCCGGAACACTGCGGGTCAGCGCCTTGGCCCTTTGGTTGATTTCCGGTTTTTTGCGTGTTCCCGTCACCTTCTTCTTTCACGGCCCGCACTATGATCTTTCGCTTGACCAGCAAGCGGAAGCACGGGGCAGTTTCGTGCGAGCAAATCGCAATGCAAAGACCAGATTGAGCCTGATCCATGCGGAAATTGACACGGCGGGCAAGCCGACGCTGCCCTCTTAGGATGTCCTTGCACGTGTCGCGAAAGCGGGCAGTTCAAACTGTTGACGCCAGAGACGTATACTGCTGGTATACCTAAAAGCATTATGCCACCCGAAGAATGCAGACACACCCATAAGTTGCCAAGCGAAAGGCGGTCTTTGTTATGAACCTGATCGACCTTAGCGCGCTGAAGGGTGAGCATAACAGCTATGTGACCTATCTGGACCAGATCTGCGACCTGCTGGAGGTCGACTATGCCTCTTATGCGGCGACAAACCCGATTACGGGGGCGGTGCAGGGCTACGCCAATTATCCCGACGCATGGAAAATGCGATATATGAAAATGGGTCTGCACCGGATCGACCCGACCCTGCATCAATCCGCAAAAAGCATCGCGCCGGTCGATTGGGAACGGTTCGAGAAGGACGAGAAATTTCGATCGGTGTTCTTTGCCGCCCATGATTTCGGGATATCCTCGCGCGGCATCACCGTCCCTGTCCGCGGCCCATATGGCGATTGCGGCCTGTTCAGCATCACGAAATCCTGCACCCAGACCGAATGGGAAAAGCTGCGCCGGAAAATCGCCAGCGAGCTTCAGATGGCCGCAGTCCACATGCACGATTCAGTGATGCAGTCAGACGTTTTGTCCAGCGCCCTGCGCCAACCAAAGATGTCGACGCGCGAACTGGAAATATTGCACTGGACAGCGGCGGGAAAATCGCAACAAGACGTAGGTGACATTCTTTGCATTTCGTATAGAACGGTCGAGGTGCATCTGCGATCCGCACGCGAAAAGCTTGGCGCGCTGACAACGGCGCAGGCTGTCGGACGCGCGATCGGACTTGGTTTGATCCTGCCAGGTTAAGACCTGTTAACCACGACTAAGGGATTTACCGTATAGCATATATATCTGGAACAGTGACTATCTCCTTACCTATGTAAGGAGCTACCTAGATGATTTTCGTAATTGACGGGCTTAACGAACATCGCTTTCCCGAACTGATGACAGAAGTTTTCAGGTTGCGGGCACGCGTTTTCAAAAACAGGCTTGATTGGGACGTCAAGGTCGTAAACGGGTGTGAAATTGATGCCTTCGACAAACTGAATCCGGCCCATGTTGTCAGCTTTGACGAAGAAGGGCATGTCGTGGGATGCATGCGGCTTCTTCAGACGACCGGACCGCATATGCTGTCGGACGTCTTTTCCAACCTTCTTGACGGCGAGCCACCACTCCGCAGTTCGACACTATGGGAAGCAACGCGGTTTTGCGTTGATACCGAGCGCCTGTCCGGCGGGCGCACCCGCAACTCCATCTCTTACGTCACCAGCGAAGTGATGCTGGGCGCGTTCGAATATGCCCGCAGGGCAGGTGTTACCGATGCTGTGGCCGTGATTGACCCGATTATGGACCGGGTTCTGAAACGGTCGGCAAATGCACCTTACGACTATCTGGGATCGCCGAAATCCATGGGCAAAGTCACAGCGCTGGCCGCGTTGATGGATTGCTCTTCCGAACGGATCAACGCCATTCGCGACTTTGCGGGGATCACCGGGGATATCTTCGCCTCGGAAGAGGTCGCATCCAGAATATCCGAAAAGGCAGTAGCATAATGAGCGAAGTAATCGATTTTCCTCCGCCCACCCGGTTGGAACGCGATGCTTTTTCAGACCTTCTTTCGTCGATAACAAACCAGGGGTTGCGCATTTACTGCACAGAGCAGATCCGATGCGCAAAGACGACAGAAGAACTGTCCGCCGCGATTCACCTTGTTGAAGAGATCGCGTGGGGCATGTCTGACAGGCAATTGCCCTACGGAACGGGCAACTAGACCTCTGTGGGGCGCATATCGGATCGCGTCAGGGCGGAAACGCCGCATCGCGATCCGCGCCCTGCGGCCTTTCAATGATCGGCGGGACAGGACCGGACAGGCGTTCCGCGCCGATTGCGGTGGATCGGGCTGCGCTGACCTACCAATCCCGACCACAAGGCACTATCTAAAGGGGCCACCACCTGAAAGGCGCGCCCGATGATCCCCCACTCCGTCCTTGATCTGTCACCCGTTCCAGAGGGCCAGACAACCGCAGACGCGCTGCGAAATACCCTTGACCTTGCGCAGCACGCCGAGCAGTGGGGCTATAACCGGTTCTGGCTGGCAGAGCATCACAACATGTCGGGCATCGCCAGCGCCGCAACCTCGGTGCTGATCGGCCATGTGGCCAGCGGCACCACGACCATCCGCGTCGGGTCGGGCGGGATCATGCTGCCCAATCACGCGCCTTTGATAATCGCAGAGCAGTTCGGCACCCTGGCAACCCTGCACCCCGGACGCATTGACCTCGGCGTCGGGCGTGCGCCCGGCACCGATATGGCAACGGCGCGGGCCTTGCGCCGGACGCTGGATGACGGCACGGGTTTTCCACAGGACGTATCGGAACTGATCGGATATCTGGGCGAAGCGCCCGAGGGAACACCGGTTCGGGCCATTCCGGGAGCGGGAACGCATGTGCCGGTGTGGATTCTTGGGTCCAGCCTTTATGGTGCGCAACTGGCGGCACATCTTGGCCTGCCCTATGCGTTCGCCTCGCATTTCGCACCGGCCGATCTGGATCAGGCACTGACGATCTATCGCCAGACGTTCCGGCCATCTGTCCATCTGGACAGGCCCCGCTTCATGCTTGCGATGAACGTCTTTGCCGCAGAAACCGATGATGCGGGGCGGTATCTTAAGTCCTCGATGCAAATGGCCTTTGCCAATTTGCGCAGCGGACGCCCCGGCAAACTGCCACGCCCCGTCGATGATATTGCCCGGCACATCGACCCCGCGATGCTGCGGATGGTCAATCAGGCGCTGGCCTGTTCCGCCTCGGGCGGGCCGGACAAGGTGCGATCGGAACTGGGTGCATTGCTGGATCGCTACCAACCGGACGAGGTGATCCTGACCGGACAAATCCACGACCACGCCGCGCGATTGCGGTCCTTCGAGATCGCAGCGGGCCTGTTGGCAGAGGCGGACGTGCGGCGACCGGCGGCCTGAAACGGGTGTCCCCCCCAAGGGCAAGGAAAATGCCGGTGCCGCACGCAGATTGTCGCAACCCCCGTTACGCGATGGCCCCACGCGGCTGCGGGATCTAATATGGCACACGTGATCTGTGGCGGCGCTGCAGGTCAACGGACCCCGGATATTCAAACACAGAAAGACCTGAAAATGGCCTATACCGAAAAGTTCCAGACCCTTGCAGACACCGCACGCGCACAGGTTGACGAAGTAAACCCGCAAGACGTTGACGCCTTGATCGCGGCGGGTGCCGTGGCGTTGGATATTCGCGACAAGGAAGAGCATGACGCAGGGCACATCGAAGGCTCTGTCAACATCAGCCGCGGCAAGTTGGAAATGAACGTCGAGGGGGTGATCCCCGACCTTGAAACCACGATCCTTTGCTACTGCAACGCCTATAACCGCGGCGCGTTGTCTGCGGCAACGCTGCGGGGAATGGGATTCAAGAACGCAAAATTCATTGCGGGCGGCCTGAACGCCTATCGCAAGCTGGGCTAGCCGCGTTTGTGACCGTCAGCGGGCGTGCAACAGGGTCAATCGTTCGCCTTGACGCGGCGGGTTGCGTCGCACAAGAACGGGGCAGTCACCCGCAAAAAGGATATGGCATGACCCTTCTTTTGGTTCACACCGGCGGCACCATCGGCATGGCACCGGGGCCGCTGGGCCTTGAACCCGCAGCGGGTCTTGTCGAACAGGCACTGACCGCCCTTTTGCCGGATAATGTCCAGCTTCTGACCCATATCTTTGACCCGCTTCTGGACAGTGCGGATCTAAGCCCGTCTGACTGGAACCGCATTCTTGACGTGATCGACGCGCACCCCGGAATCCCCGTGATTGTGACCCATGGCACTGATACGATGTCATTTTCCGGCGCGGCCCTTGCACAGGCTCTGGCCGGATCGGGCCGGCATGTGGTCTTGTGCGGGTCCATGGTGCCCCTTGGGCAAGGCGGCGACGCCGAGGCCAATCTGGCGCTGGCGGTCCGTGCCGCGCAAAGCCCCGACGCGACGGTCGAACTTGTCTTTTCGGGACAGCGCCTTGCCGCGGCGGGACTTGTGAAACATGACAGTCGTGGCCACGACGCCTTTCGCAGCCAGCCACAGGCCACCCTGTTGCCGCCCCGCAAACGCCGCTTTGACGACAGGCGCCTTGCGATCCTGACGCTGTCGCCCGGCTTGCCCGCCACCGTTCTGGTGGCCGCACTTGGGGGATTGGACGCTGCCGTTTTGCGGGTCTTTGGCGCGGGCACGGTGATGTCCGACCCCGCCATACTTGCGGCCCTGACCGACGCTGTCGCACAGGGAAAACGCATTCGCGCGGTCAGCCAGTGCGAGGCCGGCGGACTGGAACCCGGCGCATATGCCGCCGGTGCCGGGCTGTGGCAGGCGGGTGTGGAAAACGGCGGACCAGAGACATCGGAGGCGGCATTGATCCATCTGTGGCTGAACCCTTGAGTCAGGCGTTTCAATATAGACCCCGGCAACAAACCCACTGCGTAATAGTTAGCCTTATCCGATTGATCCCGGCACCCTGTCCCGTGTCACACGTCCGATCTGTTGGTTGCGAACACCCTTTCGATAACCTGCTCCATTTCCAGCACATTCCAGCCGATCATTTCGCTTGCATTGCGCGCCTTGCGGCGAAACATTGCGCCAATGAATGATACAAATCCCACTGCCCTATCCCCGACAAAGGTTCGCATCCGGCTGGTCTTTGACGAGGATGCAATGCTTGGCCCCGGCAAGGCGGAACTGCTTGAACGCATCCGCGACACCGGGTCGATTTCGGCCGCCGGGCGGCAGATGCAGATGAGCTACAAGCGCGCCTGGATGCTGGTCGAGACGCTGAACGCCATTTTCCGCGAGCCGCTGGTGGACAGCACGCGCGGCGGGAAAAAGGGCGGCGGGGCGAAACTGACGCAGACAGGGCTTGCCGTTCTGGCGCAATATCGCAGCTTTGAGGAAACCGTCGCCAAAAGCGGCGCGGCGCAGATTTCCGTTCTGCGCGGAATGCTAAGGGATATTCCCGACAGGAAATAGCGGTTGCTTTTTCTGGCGCAACCCGTGATATGTTTTTGAAAACATATCCAAACCAAAGGACGGCCCGATGTTTACCTGCACCCGCCGCGCCACGCTGGTCCTTGCCCTTTCCTTGGCAACATCGCTGACGTTGCCAGCTGCCGCGATGGCCGGGGACATCACCGTCTTTGCCGCCGCGAGCATGAAAAACGCGCTGGACGAGGTTATAACCAACTGGACCACCGAGACCGGCAATACCGCGGTCGTGTCCTATGCGGGCAGTTCGGCACTGGCCAAGCAGATCCAGCAGGGCGCGCCTGCCGATGTGTTTATCTCGGCTGCGGTCAACTGGATGGACACCTTACAGAGCGAAAACCTGATCAAGCCCGACACCCGCATTGACCTTCTGGGCAACTCCATCGTGCTGATCGCCCATGGCACCGATGCCGCCCCGGTCGATATCGCATCCGGCTTTGATCTGGCCGGACTGCTAGGCGCGAACAAGCTGGCGATGGCGATGGTCGACAGTGTGCCTGCGGGTGTTTACGGCAAGGCCGCCCTGACCAGCCTTGGCGTCTGGGAGACGGTCGCGCCGAACGTCGCACAGGCCGACAACGTGCGCGCGGCGCTGGCGTTGGTCGCCACGGGCGAGGCCCCGATGGGCATCGTCTATGCAACCGATGCGGTGGCAGAGCCGGACGTCAGTGTGGTCGGCACCTTCCCCGTCGAAACGCACCCTGCGGTCATCTATCCCGCAGCCGTCACCGCCGAGACCACCAAACCCGAGGCAGAGGATTTCCTGACCTATCTTTCCAGTGCTGCGGCCGTGGCAGCCTTCGAGCGCCAGGGCTTCACCGTTCTGAACAAGTAAGCGGATGCTGGAAGGCTTGTCAGGCGACTGGTTCGCCGCCCTGACCCCTGATGAATGGCGCGCAGTGGCCCTGTCCCTGCGCGTATCGTTCTGGGCCACAGCGCTTAGCCTGCCTTTGGGCATTTATGTGGCCTATGTGCTGGCGCGGTATGAATTCTGGGGAAAACAGGTGCTGAACGGCCTGGTGCACCTGCCTTTGATCCTGCCTCCGGTGGTGACGGGATACCTGCTGTTGCTGGCCTTCGGGCGCAAGGGGCCGGTGGGCGGGCTGCTGGAGCAATATCTGGGGATCGTGCTGGCGTTCCGCTGGACAGGCGCGGCCCTAGCCGCCGCCGTGATGGCGTTTCCGCTGATGGTGCGGGCGATCCGCCTTGCGATCGAGGCGGTGGACCCGAAACTGGAACAAGCCGCCGGAACCCTTGGCGCGTCGCGGGCTTGGGTCTTTCTGACGGTCACATTGCCGCTGATCCTGCCCGGAGTGGTCGCGGGCGCGATCCTTGCCTTTGCCAAGGCGATGGGTGAATTCGGTGCCACGATTACCTTCGTTTCCAACATTCCCGGTCAGACGCAAACGCTGCCCTCTGCCATCTATGCCTTGCTGCAAATTCCGGGGGGCGATGCGCAGGCGTTCCGACTGGTGCTGATCGCCGTCATCATCGCCATGGTGGCGCTGATCCTGTCGGAATGGATCGGGCGGATCGTGGCCAAAAGGATCGCGGGCGCATGACGGTTTCGGTGCAATTGAAACACGCCTTTGCGGGCTTCACGCTGGATGTGGCATTCGAGGCCCCCGCCGGTGTGACGGCACTGTTCGGGCGGTCCGGGTCGGGCAAGACAACGGTGATCAACGCGGTCTCCGGCCTGCTGCGCCCCGATCAGGGCCGGGTGGCGGTGGATGATCTGCTGTTGTTCGATAGCGCCACGCGCCGCAACCTGCCTGTGCACCGCCGTCGTCTGGGCTATGTCTTTCAAGAGGCGCGCCTGTTCCCGCATCTGTCGGTGCGGCAGAACCTGCTTTATGGCCGCCGCTTCGCCCCCAAAGGGGACGGCGTGGCGTTGGAACGGGTGGTCGAAATGCTGGGCATCGGCCCGCTGCTGCCGCGCCGCCCCGGCGCGCTGTCGGGCGGAGAGAAACAGCGCGTCGCCATCGGGCGCGCCCTGCTGGCCCGCCCGCGTCTTTTGCTGATGGATGAACCGCTGGCCGCGCTGGACGAGGCCCGCAAGGCCGAAATTCTGCCCTATCTGGAACGCTTGCGCGACCAGACCGACATCCCGATCCTATATGTCAGCCACTCTATGGCCGAGGTGGCGCGCCTTGCCACGACGCTGGTGGTGATGGAGGCGGGACGGGTGCTGCGGGCTGGTCCCACAAACGCCCTGTTGTCCGCCCCCGAGGCCGCGCAAGGGTTTGGCCTTCGCGAAGCCGGCGCTGTGATTATTGCCCGCATCGCAGCACAAGAAGAAGACGGACTGACCCGGCTGGAGACTTCGGCTGGCGCGATCCTGCTGCCCCGGGTCGAGGCACCGCTTGGCTCTACCTTGCGCATCCGCATCCATGCGCATGACGTGATCCTGTCGCGCACACGGCCGCAGGGCCTGTCTGCGCTGAACATCCTGCCCGCCGTGGTGACAGAGGTTCGCCTTGGCGACGGCCCCGGTGCATTGGTCCAGTTGCGCGCTGGCGATGACCTGATGCTGGCCCGCGTCACCCGCCGGTCAGCACAGGCGCTTGACCTTCGGGCAGGGTCCGACTGCTTTGCGATCGTGAAATCCGTCTCTGTCTCCCGCGACGACATCGGCGCGGCCGGTGTGTAAGCTGAATGCGCCGCAGCAACTGACTGCCGTGACGAAATGCGGCATTCGACGGCGCGGTTGGTCCGCGGATTTCCCCGGCATATCGCCCCCCGCTCAGCCTCAGGCAAGGATCAGGAATTGTGGCGGATGGGGTGAAAGCCATGCGAGCCCTTCAACCGCCGTCACAGAGTATCACAAATTACTCATAAATATCTGTTATACATATATTTTTTCGTCACAGGCCCGCATTGGCCCTCATGGGAATTTAGACGAGTTCAGCGCCTTTTTGTACCTTGGCACCTAACCAGTGAACAGGAAATGTGCTGAACATGGGACTGACACACAAGCGGATCGAAGCTGCGAAATTCGGCATTCAACCGGAACGCATGGGCGACGGGAATGCGCTTTATGTCCGGCTCCGACCGGGAGGCGGTAATCTCCCCCTTTTTAACGGGGTGCATCCGTAGGAATCACGCGGCCATTTTCAGTTTCATGGCGGGTGTGATGCCGCCGATCCCCATGTTGGGGCGGTCGTTGTTGTAAGTCCATAGCCATTGTGTGGCCTGATCTTGGGCCTCCTCTATGCTTTCGATGATGTATTGGTCCAGCCATTCGTGCCGAACCGTCCGGTTGTAGCGCTCGACATAGGCGTTCTGCTGGCGCTGGCCGGGTTGGATGTGCTGAATGGTGATCTTGTTCTTCTCAGCCCATTTTTTTTCAGCGTTTCGCTGATGTATTCGGGGCCATAACACCTTCGGAATGTCGCTGATTTGGCATCAGGTCATTGTCGTGTCGGGCGATCCCGGCGTCGGATTTTGCCTCAGTTCGGCGCTTTGGTCAACGAACGGTCTCTCCCATAACAAACACAGAGTACGCTATTGCGGCTCTCACCGTCCTTAAGACGATATCCTTGCACCGTTGAGCAGAAGGCCTGAACATTATCTACGAGGTCAGCACGCTGCCTCCACGGCCCTATCAGAGAAAGGTCCTTCTGCTGTCGATCGCCCCTCAAAGAAGGGACGATAGGGTTCACCACCTTTGACGACTGCGTAAACTGTGCGGGCCATTTTGGCAGCGATTGCGGTATATGCCTTGCGGCGCAAATGGGTGTTGTGGCGATCTTTTGAGATGTAACGCTCGAACTTGTCACGGAAGCTGTTGACGCGCTGCAGAATGGCGACTTGACCCGCCATCCACAGAGTGCGGCGCAGTCGGGCGTCGCCGTATTTTGATAGCTTGGTCTGCCCCCGAAACATGCCGGGCTGAATGGTTGCGAGGTCCATACCACAGAACTTCAGGAATTGCCGGTGGTGCCCAAACCGGCGCAGGTCACCCGCTTTTGCCAGAATAGTCAGGGCATTGATCGGGCCGATGCCCGGGATTGATGTGAGAAGCTGATAGTCGGGATTATCTTTGAGTAACGCGACGGCACGGTCTTCTATCTCGTTGCGCTGTGCAATCAGGCCACGCCCTTCCGCAAGAACCAGGCCGAACATCGTGATGGCATCGGACCCTGGGTCGACCAGCAGCCCCACCGATGTTTTGGCGGTCTGGTAAATGTCTGTCAGTAAACGCTCTTTCGACACGCGGCGACCGATCGCCGCCCAAGCATCGGCAATGAAAGCCTCCTTGTTCATTGCCGCGATGATGTGCGGCGACGGATAGCGTTCGAGGAAGGCAAAGAACCAATCACTGCGCGAGCTACGGTGGAAGCGATCGGCTTCGGGAAAATACAGCGGCAGATAATGCGTCAGCACCCGGTGCCAGAGCTCGGTCTTCGAGCGAGATACCATGTCGTGGGTTTTGGACTGCTCCTGAAGGTCATTGGTGCCAGACAGGAATGGGTCATGATAAAACTGCTCGTTCCCGATCGCCATCATGTGCAGGATCACCTGCGCGTCCTTGGGATCGTTCTTGTCCCAGCTGTTGTTCAAAGTCTCCCGGGTTCTGGCGAGGGCCACGGAGGCCACCAGCTTTACGTCGAAGCCGGCGCAGCCGAGGTGATAAGCCAAGGCCCGGTGGTAATTACCCGTCGCTTCAAAAGCCACGCGGACTGGGTGCCCATATTCTGCGACTGTCGCAACCAGTCGGTTGAAGTCGTCCAATTGGTTCAGCACGGTCAAACGACGCTGGCGCGCCTTGCCGGGCACGGCAATCAGCACCTCATGACGCGCTTTCGACATGTCGATGGCCACCAAAACGGGCTCGGACTGAGCAATAGTCGTATCGGTCATAGTCGGTCTCCTCTGCGGTGTGGTTTGTTGCAAAATCACTATAGGGACCTGAAACCCGGCTATGACCACCTGCTGCGCAATTTGAAGGCAGCGCAGGCTGTCATAGCCTCTCAATCAGCGATATTCCGAAGGTGTTATGGCCCCGAATACATCAGCGAAACGCTGAGAAAATGGGCTGAGAAGAACAAGATCACCATCCAGCACATCCAACCCGGCCAGCGCCAGCAGAACGCCTACATCGAGCGATACAACCGCACGGTCAGGCATGAATGGCTCGACCAATACATCATCGAAACCATCGAGGAGGCCCAAGATCAGGCCACACAATGGTTGTGGAATTATAACAACGACCGCCCCAACATGGGCATAGGCGGCATCACACCCGCCATGAAATTGAAAATGGCCGCGTGATTCCTACGGATGCACCCCGTTAAAAAGCCGGGGATTGCCGCCTCAGGCGACCACAGACCTTTCTTCTTTAACTCATGCCGCAACGCGTAAATCTGCTGCCGCATAATCTCGTGGCGCTGCGCCACCTGCGTCACAGTCGCTCCGCCGACACCAACCGATGTGACAATCTCCAGTTTGTCCTCGTCACGCCAGAAACGCCGCCGCTCCAACCCAAGAATTTCGCCACGCATCGCAGACCCCGCATAAGACACGTCGCTAACGACGTCGTTAAGAACGTGTCTTAGATCATAGCACACAACTGGTCCGAAATTTCGCGACCACCTCTCTTTCAAGCATGGCGCCATTGTGAGGCGGTCTGAACACCTGACCTCGGAGACGACAACACAATGGGTGCACCGCGACAAAGAAGACCTGAAAATTGCCCTGAACGATTAGACGACAACCGGGCGAGCGGCGAAAGGCGCGACTTTCGGGGGGGAGGCAATGTTCACACTGCGGTCGGCGCGGATTTCGTGGGCAAGCCCCTACCGCCTGCCCCCGGGGCCAAGGTGGCGCGCAGCGTCCGGCGGGATTTGATTTGACCGATACGCTCTCAATTCGGCTTGAATTTCGGTTCCGTGCTCTTTAGATGGGCCTGTGTCTGGGATGGGTGGCCGAGTGGTCTAAGGCTCCAGTCTTGAAAACTGGCGTGGGGGTAACTCCACCGTGGGTTCGAATCCCACCCCATCCGCCACCGCCTATATGTAAGATATTGATTTTCATTTATTTTATTGGCACATAGCCAATTTCCTCCCCCGCAATATCCCCCACCTCTTTCGAGAACATGCTGGAATTGCGCGGAACAGAGTTCCAAATTCCAGCCGCGATGAATCGGTTTATGGCTACTCTTGCGGGCGTGACGTCGGAACATCCAATTGTTCACGGCGCCGGTAGCAATGTCAGGTTTTGTAACGTCAGAGTCAGCTAGTGTTCTGCACCTGACGCAAGTTTCCCAGCCTGCCTCTGGTGCGCCCCCTTCGTTCGGACGAAGGTCGGTGGGGCAGCGATGCGCAGAAAACGCCATTTGCAAAGTATCTCCACGCCGCCGGGCAACCTACATGAGCGGCCCAATCCGGACCTTCGACTACCTCCAGAATGCTGCGGCGCAGCCAGTCGAACCTGCCATTCGCCGCATCCGCGCAATCAAAAGCATGTAGAACTCACACTTTGCGGGTTGGATCTATGCAACATAGAATAAAGAGGTGGTCGCGAAATTTCGGACCAGTTGTTAAGGTGGATCGCATGACGAGAGAAGTGTAAGCGTTTCCTGGCCCGCACCTTCCCAATTCTGACCTGACCTGAGATTTCGCATCTGACGTAGATTAGGGCGGGAGTTTCGCGATGGCGACTACGGGTGAGTTACTCAGGGACTATGGTGTAGAGATACGTGGGAATGGTCAGCGTCGCTGGCCCGACGAGGTCAAGGCGCTGATCGTTGCCGAGACGTTGAAGCCGGGCGCGACGGTGAATGCGGTTGCTGCGCGTTATGGGCTTCGGGCGAACCAGTTATCGGAATGGCGTAGTCGGGCACGCGATGGCCGGTTGGTTTTGCCTTCTGTTGAAGATGACAGCTTCTGTTTTGCACCGATTGTCGTGTCGGATGGCGTTGGCGGTGCGGATGTGCCGGCTGTCGCCGGGCAGCCCACAAAGTCTGACGGGTTGTCCTGTAAACCCATTGAGATTGAGATCGGCCAAGTGACAATCCGGCTTGATGGCACCACCAGTTCTGACCGGATTGCCGAGATCGTGCGGGCCGTCGGGGCGCGGCCATGATGTTCCCGTCAAACCGCATGCGGGTTCTGGTCTCGACGCAGCCTGTGGACTTTCGCAAAGGTCATGATGGGTTGGCGGCAATCGTGTCATCGGTGCTGCGCAAGGATCCGTTCACGGGCACGGTGTTTGTGTTCCGCTCGCGCCGTGCTGACAGGCTGAAGCTGCTCTACTGGGATGGCACCGGACTGGTGATGGCTTACAAGCGACTGGAAGATACGACGTTCACCTGGCCGGCTATCAAGGACGGGATGATGGCGCTGAACCATGCCCAATTCGAGGCCCTGTTTGCCGGACTGGACTGGCGTAAGGTTAAGGCCTTGGAGACGCGCCCACCTGCTGCGGCAGAATGAATCAACCGCATGTTTTTGCGTGATTTTACTGGGGTTTTGTCGTAATCTCGGGCCATGATTACGACACTGGCCATTGACCTTTCGACGATCCCTGCTGCGCAACGCGCGGCGGTTCTGGCGTTGATGGAAAAGGTGGCGGCGCTCACAGAAATCACCCAACGGCAAGAGCACCTGATCGCCGAGTTGAACCACGCCCTGCATGGCAAACGGTCGGAAAAGCTGACCGAGGATGAGCGGCAGCTGGCGTTCGAGGACTTGTCCATCGCACTTGCTGAGGTCGAGGCAGAGAAGGAACATCTGGCCGCCAAAACGGATGACAAGACGGCAGCCAAACCTGCGCCAAAGCGCACCATCGGCAACCTGCCCGCCGCACTGCCGCGCATCGAAGAGGTTATCGAACCCGACAGTCTGATCTGCCCTTGTGGCTGCGGCGTCATGCACAAGATCGGCGAAGACCGCAGTGAACGGCTCGACATCGTGCCGGCCCAGTTGCGTGTGATTGTCACCGTCCGGCCCAAATACGCCTGCCGGACCTGCACCGACGGTGTGACCCAAGCTTCAGCACCAGCGCACCTGATCATGGGTGGGTTGCCAACTGAGGCCAGCATCGCCCATGTGCCCCCTCTCGGCGATGCAAAGCATCGCCTGCCGGTCAGCGGGTCAGCAAATACGCTGACCACCTGCCATTATACCGCCAAAGCCAGATCCTGGCGCGCGCAGGCCTTGATCTGCACCGTGCCGTGCTGGCGGATTGGGTCGGCAAGGCAGCGTTCCACCTCAAGCCCGTCGTCGACCGGCTCGCCGAACATCTGAAACGATCCGGCAAGCTGTTCATGGACGAAACCACGGCTCCCGTGCTGGATCCGGGGCGCGGAAAGACAAAGACCGGGTATCTCTGGGCCCTGGCCCGCGATGACCGGCGTCGCACCAAAGGTGCGCTTTTGGCGCAACGGGGCGGCGAGGACCCGCCCGCCGTGGTTTACTTCTATGCCCCCGGTCGGGCGGGCGAGAATGCCGAAACATTCCTGACAGGCTTTGACGGCATCCTGCAGATCGACGGATACCAGGGCTACAACCGGCTGACCAAACTGACCCGCAAGGGCGGTGCCCCCATTCGGGTGGCCCATTGCTGGGCACACGCGCGCCGCAAGCTGAAGGAAGTCTTTGACCGCGATGGCTCAGAGATCGCCGCCGAAGGCCTGCGCCGCATCGCCGAAATCTATACCGTTGAAGCCGATATCCGTGGCGTCTCGTCCGGCCAGCGTCTGTCTGCCCGTCAAACCCGCAGCGTCCCGCTGGTCGCGGCCTTCGGCGACTGGCTGCAGGCCCAACGCCGCAAGATCTCGGCCAAATCCCGCTTGGGCGAAAAGCTGACCTACATCCACAATCACTGGGACGGTTTGCAAACCTTCCTGACCGACGGGCGCGTCGAGATCGACAACAACCGCGTCGAAAACCTGATCCGCCCCATCACTCTAAATCGCAAGAATGCGCTCTTTGCGGGTAACGACGAGGGCGGCATCGCCTGGGGCCGCATCGCCTCGCTGATCGAGACCTGCAAGATCAACGGCGTCGAACCCTTCGCCTACCTCAAGGCAACGCTGACAGCGATCGCCAACGGTCACCCGCAAAGCCGCATTGACGACCTTCTGCCGTGGAAGTTTGCGCCGTCAAGCTAACCCACTGGTGCTGTTCAGCTAACGCTTTCGGACCAGTTGTTAAGGTGGATCGCATGACGAGAGAAGGGATCCAGAATGAAGAAACGAAAGAACCATTCGCCTGAATTCAAAGCCAAGGTTGCGCTTGAAGCGATCCGCGAGGAGCTGACGCTGGCGGAGTTGTCCAAGAGATACGGTGTTCATCCGACCCAAATCGGCACCTGGAAGCGCGCGGCGATAGAGAACATGGCGACGGCATTTACCCGCCGAGGTGCAGCCCCAGAACAGGTCAGCGCGGCTGAAGTCGACAAGCTGCATTCCAAGATTGGCCAGCTTGTGGTGAAGCGGGATTTTTTGGCCGATGCCTCGCACCAGTTGCTCGGGACGCGAGGCAAAAAATAGTGAGCAAGAATCATGAGTTGAGTGTGCGTCGGCAGTGTGCGTTGCTGACATTGGCGCGATCGAATCTGTACTATGAGCCGAAGGGCGAGAGCGCGGAGAACCTGCGGTTCATGGAAATCATCCATTGCCCGGCAGGCGATTTGTGAAACAAATCTGCCGAGAGGGGACCAGCAGTTCCTGGAGACGCCGTGGTACGGATCGCGCCAAATGGCACGTCATATGAAGCGCAACAACCACGCATGCGGGCGGCATCGTGTCCGCCAACAGCGCCCTCCACATCATCGCAATCGGACGGTTGCGGCTTGACCCAACGACCCAACGACCCAACGACCCAACGACCCAAGAATACGTGGCGCGTCGAGTAGCCCAAGGCCACTCCAAACTCGAAGCGATCCGCTGCGTCAAACGATATATTGCGCGCGAAATCATCAACATCATCGCACGTCGACACAAACTGATAAATCAGGCTCAGATCGCTGCTTGACACTTAGAAGGGCGTCCAAGGATCACAGTTCACCAGCGGCGATTGGATCGACGTGCTGACCGACGCGAAGATCAAGATCAGCATGGATGGCAAAGGGCGGTGGATTGATAACCGAATGATCGAACGGCTGTGGAGATCCCTAAAGTACGAATGTGTCTATTTGCACGCGTTTGAGAAAGGTTCAGAGGCAAAAACCGGCATTGGAAAATGGCTGGCCTATTACAACGCCGAACGGCCGCACTCGACCCACGGCATTTTGACCCCGAATGAGGCCTATGCAAGCAAAACAGAACCAATGAGATTAGCAGCCTGACATGAAACCCTGATCCACCTTAACAGGGCTGCAAACTGGTCGAAAAACTAGTACCACCTCTGGTTGCGTCGATCTACTTAGTCTATGCTTCGTTTCGTGTGACGTCCAGCGGCGGGGAGACGGGATGGGCAGACGAATTTCCGCTTCTCATCGGCGTGTTGGATCAGGACATGCTATGCAGCCCTTCTGTCCAGCTTTGGATGCCGCATGCAGACGCCGGTCTGCCCATCGCCGAGAGTGAGGGCGCGTGACGTGGAGTCGCAGCACCCCCGCTGACGGTCAAATCGCCCGAGGAATGCCCTAGTTCGTCGGTCTAGTGCGAGTTAGCCTTTGGCTTCTTCGGACTACCGGTAATCCTACCTTCCCAGATCCGCTCCCCGGCATCGTCCACAACGCAGACCGCCGTTTCCTTCATAGACACGTCTAGTCCCACAAAATGCTTCATCTTCTCCTCCATACTGATGAAAGCGGTAGCGTAGCACGAGAGCTGTCCCTCAGATTACGCCGTGATTGTGAAAGCATGCCTCTCAAGCCGTTTTTTGCCGACGTCCTTCCGCGCACCCTTTCAAATACACCTCTCTGTGGTTAGGATGCGCCTGCGCACACGGGCAAAATTGTGCAATCGGGCAGACAGGCCGGACAATCGGCGAAAACGCGGCACAGTCCGCGTGCACAGGGGGCAAGGCATGGACAAGACAAGCATCGGTAGGCTTGCCATAGTGGCTGGCGTGGCCCTGCTATTGGCAGGATGCGACGAAAACAGCCGGATGGGGTTTCTGAAATCCAAAACGGACGCGTCTGACAGCGGCGTGGCCCGCAGCAGCAGCACGAAACTTGTCGAGCGTGATGTCGAGTCTCCGGATGCGTTTCAGGTGACAGAGGACGGTCTGTGGGATGGTCGCCCGTCGCTTGGCGGTGTCTGGGTCGCCTATCCGGGCGTTCAGGATCCCGAGCGGGTGATCATCCGCAACCAGTCGAACGGAAAATTCGTAATCGGTGCCCTGTTCCGCCGCGAGCGTGAAAATCCGGGTCCGAAAATGCAGGTCTCGTCCGATGCCGCCAACGCCCTCGGGATGCTGGCCGGTCAACCGGCAAAGCTGAACGTCACGGCGCTGCGCCGCGAAGAGGTGCCAGAGGTCGCGCCTGCCGCCACGGAAAGTCCGACCCTGCCCGCACCCGAAGCCATCGCAGAGGCAAAGCTGGACCCGATCGCTGGGGCCGCTGCCGCCATAGCCAGGGCCGATGCGAAGGCACCTGCGACAGCCGCGCTGGCACCGGTCAAGGCTCCGGCGGGCGCACCGAAATCCGCCGCTGCGTCTGCCTCGGGGCTGGCCAAACCCTATCTTCAGATCGGGATTTTCAGCGTCGAAAGCAATGCCGACGCAACCGCAAATCTGATGCGCAAATCCGGTATGGTGCCCACTGTGAAAAAGCAGGAAAGCAGTGGCAAGACGTTCTGGCGGGTCATCGTTGGCCCCGCAGCTAACAAATCAGAGGCGGACGCGCTTAAGAAAAGTGTGACGGGCCAAGGGTTTGCCGATGCCTATTTCGTGACGAACTAAGGATAGAAACGGAGCATGCCCCGATGCTGAAACGCACCCTGACACTGATCACCCTGACACTGGCCGTTTTGGCCAGTGGTCCGGCAACCGCCCTCGATACCAAAGCGACCGCCGCCTATGTCATTGATCACACGACGGGTACCGTTTTGATGTCCACGAACGCGGATGTACCGCTTCCGCCCGCATCCATGTCGAAACTGATGACCGTGTACATGGTTTTCGAGGCCCTGAGAGATGGCCGCCTGACGCTGGACGAGACCCTGCCGGTTTCCGCCCACGCGATGTCCTACGCGGGCTCGACGATGTTCCTGAACACCACCGACCGCGTTCGGGTCGAGGATCTTATCCGCGGCATCATCGTCCTGTCCGGCAACGATGCCTGCGCCGTCGTGGCAGAGGCCCTGTCGCCCGATGGAACAGAGGCAGGATTTTCCCGCATGATGACCGAACGTGGCAAGGAAATCGGCCTGACGCAATCGAATTTCACCAACTCGAACGGATGGCCGCAGGCGGGGCACCGGATGAGCGTAAAGGATCTGGCAACTCTTGCAGAGCGTCTGATCACCGACTTTCCGGAATACTATCCGGTCTTCGGCGAAAAAGAATTCGTGTTTGACAACCGCGCACCCGATAACCGCCATAACCGCAACCCCCTGCTGAAACTGGACATCGGCGCCGACGGATTGAAAACCGGCCACACCTCCGAGGCCGGATACGGGCTTGTCGGTTCGGCAAAGCAAGGCAACCGCCGCGTCGTGTTTGTTCTTTCGGGCATGGCGTCCGAACAAGAGCGGAGCGAGGAAGCGGAAAAGGTCGTGAACTGGGCTTTTCGCCAGTTTGTAGAGAAAACAGTGGCAAAGCAGGGTGCCATTCTGGCCGATGCCCCCGTCTGGATGGGCAGCGAACAGCGGATCAATCTTGTGGCCCCCAAGGATCTTAGCCTGCTGGTGTCGTCGGTCGGAACAAGCGAGGTCAGCGGCCAGATCGTTTATCGCGGCCCGCTGGAGGCCCCCATCGCCCAGGGTCAGGAGGTTGCCGAACTGGTGATCACCCGCGAAGGTCTGCCAGAGGCGCGTTTGCCGCTGATTGCGGATCGCGCTGTCGCAAAGGGTGGCTTTGTGCCGCGTATCAGAACGGCCGCGCAAATTCTGATGGGCCGTATCGCCAAGGAGGCGCAGGGCTTTTTCTGATGAGTTTGGGTATGTTCCTGACGTTCGAAGGGATCGACGGTTCCGGCAAATCCACGCAGGCGCGGGTTCTGGCCGATCACCTGCGCGGCCTTGGCCACGACGTGGTGCTGACCCGCGAACCCGGCGGATCGCCGGGTGCCGAGGAAATCCGCAAGCTGGTGCTTGAAGGCGATCCGGATCGCTGGTCGGCGGAAACCGAAATCCTGCTGTTCACCGCTGCCCGCCGCGACCATCTGGAACGCACGATCCAACCCGCACTTGATGCAGGGAAAATCGTGATTTGCGACCGTTTCGCCGATTCAACCCGCATGTATCAGGGCCTCTCGCGCGGCGACCTGCGCGACACCGTGGACAAGCTGCACGCGCTGATGATCGGCAAGGAACCCGACCTGACAATCCTGATCGACATGGACCCCGCCACCGGCCTGACCCGCGCCAAATCGCGCCAAACGGCAGAAGAACGGTTCGAGGATTTCGGCGAGGCGCTTCAGGTGCGGATGCGGAACGGCTTTCTGGCGCTGGCGGCCGAATTCCCCGACCGCTTTCGCGTGATCGACGGCAACCGCGACATCGACAGCGTGACGCGCGATGTGATTGCCACCGTCGAGGCCGCCCGGGCATGAGCAGCGACGACATCCCGGAACCCGACCGCATCGAAGGCGCGCCGCACCCCCGCGAGACCCTGACGCTGATCGGGCAGGCGCAGGCAGAGGCGGCCTTTCTGGACGCGCTGAATACCCACAGGATGCACCACGCCTGGCTGATCACCGGACCGCGCGGCGTTGGAAAGGCGACGCTGGCCTGGCAACTGGCCCGCGTTCTGCTGACAGAGGAGTTGGGCGACGGCGGCATGTTCGCCCCTGCCCCCGTTGTGCGGCACGATCTGACGGTCGACCCCGAACTTCCCGTCATGCGCCGTGTTATGGCCGGATCGGAATCGCGGCTTCTGGTTCTGCGCCGCCCCTACGACGAGAAAGCCGAAAAGCTGAAGCAGGACATCACCGTGGACGAGGTGCGCCGCGTCAAAGGCTTTTTCCAGATGTCCGCCACCGACGGCGGCCGCCGCGTGGTAATTGTGGACAGCGCGGATGATATGAACACGAACGCCGCAAACGCCCTGCTGAAACTGCTGGAAGAACCCCCAGCCGACGCGGTGTTGCTGCTGGTCAGCCATCAGCCTTCGCGCCTTTTGCCGACGATCCGGTCCCGCTGCCGCGAATTGCGTTGCGGCACCCTGACGCCGCCGCAAATGGCGCAGGCCCTTGCCGCCGCGGGCGCCGATGCCGGCCCTGATACCGCGGCCCTTGCCGAACTGTCGGGTGGGTCGGTGGGAGAGGCGATCCGCCTGACGAACCTTGAGGGTCTGACAATCTACGACCAGATGATCGCGCTGTTCGCGGGCCTTCCGATGCTGGACCGGCCCCGCGCGCTGGCCCTTGCCGAAAGCGCTGTAGGCCGCGCGAACGAGCCGCGCTTTGACATGATGCTGCGCCTGATGGATCTGTTTCTGGCCCGTGTCGCCCGTGTCGGTGCGGGGCTACCCCCCGCCGCCGAGGCCTCGAACGGGGAACGCGCCTTGTTGCAGCGCCTTGCGCCGTCGCATCACGCGGGGCGGGCCTGGGCCGAATTGCAGCAAACCCTTGGCGCGCGCGCGCGCCATGGCAAGTCCGTGAACCTTGACCCTGCTGCGCTGATCCTTGATATGGTTCTTAAGATTGACGAGACGGCAACGCGTGTTGCCGCAAGATAAGGCAGCGGCATGACCGACACCCCACACATCGTAGACAGCCACTGCCATCTGGATTTCCCCGACTTTGCGGATGAACTGCCGGACGTGGTGCAACGCGCCCTGGACGCGGGCGTGTCCCGCATGGTGACGATCTGCACCCGCCTGAAGAACGAGCCGCAGGTCCGCGCCATCGCGGAAACCTACGCGCCGGTGTTCTACGCCGCAGGCACCCACCCGATGAGCGCCGCCGAGGAACCGATGGCGACAGTTGATCAGTTGATCGCCCTGTCACAGCACCCGAAATTTGTCGGCATCGGCGAGACGGGGCTGGACTATCACTATACCGCCGAAAGCGCGCAGATCCAAAAGGACAGCCTGCGGGTTCACATCACGGCCGCCCGCGAAACCGGCCTGCCGCTGATTGTCCATGCCCGCGCCGCAGATGACGACATGGCCCGCATCCTGTCCGAGGAACATCGCAAGGGCGCCTTTTCCTGCGTCATGCACTGCTTTTCCTCCAGTGCGGAACTGGGGCGCGCGGCGCTTGATCTGGGGTTCTATCTGTCGATGTCGGGCATCACCACCTTCCCGAAATCGGGCGATCTGCGCGACATTTTCGCCAGTGCGCCAGTTGACCGCATTCTGGTGGAAACCGACGCGCCCTATCTGGCGCCCCTGCCCCATCGCGGCAAACGGAACGAGCCGGCCTTTTCCGCCCACACCGCCCGCCGCGCCGCCGAAACCTTCGGCATGGACTACGCCGACTTCGCGGCGCAAACGACCGCCAATTTCGACCGGCTGTTCCGCAAGGCCGCCCTGTGATGGCACGCCTGAGCTTCACCATTCTGGGCTGCGGGTCTTCAGGTGGGGTGCCGCGGCTTGGCGGGCATTGGGGCGATTGCGACCCCGCCAACCCAAAGAACACGCGCCGCCGCTGTTCGCTGCTGGTGACCCGCGAAAACGAAGACGGCGCCACCCGCGTCCTGATCGACACCGGCCCCGATATGCGTGCACAGCTGCTGGACGCGGGCGTCGGCACACTGGACGCGGTCGTCTATACCCATTCCCACGCGGACCATGTGCACGGGCTGGACGACCTGCGGCAGGTCGTTTTCAACATGAAGACGCGGCTGGATGTCTGGGCCGATGGCGCCACACAGAATGACCTGTTCTCGCGTTTTGGCTATGCCTTCGTGCAACCCGACGGATCGCCCTATCCGCCGATCCTGCACATGCAAACGATCAAGGGCGACATCGCGGTGACGGGTGCCGGGGGCACGATCACACTGACCCCGTTCAAGGTCGAGCACGGCTCTATCGACGCGCTTGGGTTTCGCGTCGCGGGCGTGGCCTACCTGCCCGATGTGTCACGGATCTACGACGACGCACTTCCCCTGCTTGAAGGGCTGGATTGCTGGATCATCGACGCCCTGCGCCGCGCACCGCACCCAACGCATTTCAATCTGGCGCAATCGCTGGACTGGATCGCCCGCATGGCCCCGAAACAGGCGGTCCTGACCAATATGCACAACGATCTGGACTATGCCACGGTTGACGCGGAAACCCCCGATCACATCACGCCCGCCTACGACGGCATGACCCTTAAATTCGAGGTCTGACCCCTTGAACGCCCTGATCGAAGTCATCCTGCCCGTTTTCCTTGTGATCGGGTTCGGGTATGTCGCCGTTTGGCGCAACCTGTTCAGCGACAGCGGCGTCGATGGATTGATGAAGTTCACCCAGAATTTCGCCATCCCCTGCCTGCTTTTCCGCGCCATATCGATGCTTGACCTTGGGCAGAACTTTGACATCGCGATGCTGTTCAGCTTCTATAGCGGGGCCACGGCCGGCTTTCTGGCAGGATTGCTGGGGGGCCGCTATATCTTCGGGCGCGATTGGGAAGACAGCGTCGTTATCGGCTTTTGCTGCCTGTTCTCGAACTCGCTGCTTTTGGGGCTGCCGATCACGGAACGCGCCTATGGAACCGAAGCCCTGGAGGCGAACTATGCCATTGTCGCGATCCATTCGCCGTTTTGCTATATGCTGGGGATCGCCGCGATGGAAATCGCCCGTGCGCAGGGGGGCGGTGTGCTGGCAACCGGCGGGCGGATCATCCGGTCCGTGTTCAAGAACGCCCTGGTGATCGGCATCACGCTGGGGCTGATTGTGAACATCAGCGGCGTGGCCCTGCCCGGCACCCTGACCGACGCAATCGGCCTGATGGTGCGCGCAGCGCTTCCGGCGGCCCTGTTCGGTCTGGGTGGGGTTCTGTACCGCTATCGCCCCGAAGGCGACATGCGCACGATCCTTTTCGTCTGCTGCGTCTCGTTGATCCTGCACCCGTCGATCGTCTGGCTGATGGGCAGCGCGTTCCACCTGCCACAGAATGCCTTCCGGTCGGCAGTGCTGACATCGTCCATGGCACCGGGCGTCAACGCCTATGTTTTCGCCAATATGTACGGACGGGCCAAGCGGGTGGCGGCAAGCGCCGTTTTGATGTCAACGGCAGGGTCGGTGATAACAGTCTGGCTGTGGCTTATGGTTCTGGGATAGAAAACGGGCGCCACGGTGATGCCGCGCGCCCTTTGTCGGCATGTGCCGTCAGTATCCTTTATCCGGCGAAGGCTTGCCCTTGGCGGGGTCAGTCCGGCGAAGGCCGTGGGCATGTAGGGTTTCTCAGATACGTTTTGCCGCTGCTTTGGGTTTGCGCGATCTCGCACTGAAGTGGGTGCCGACATCTTCGAGCTCATCAAGCAGGCTGGGCTTGCTGGCTGGCAGCGGGCCATCGTAAAAACCGTCAGGATCTGGCACGCCCCAGCCGACGCCGCCGGCTCTGAACTCATAGAGGTGACTGTCGGTCCATCCCATGGCGGCCTGGATCACATCGTGCAGGCGGTTCAACTTGATCCTTAGTGGCACATCGAAGCGTCGAAGCACCTGAGGCTCGATATCGGACAATGTGACCTTGAGGCGTGCCACGAGCGTCATGCGGCGATCCTTTCCATTTCTGTGGTGGCTTTCCAATTCCAGGGCGGCAATTCCTGAACGCGGGAGACCGGCATGTCCGGTAGCCACGCCAAGACATCGGCCAGTTCGAAGTACTTGCGCCGTGCGTGGCTCCAACAGAGCGCGGCGCGCAGGCCCCGGGCTGCGGTCGGCCAGATATAGGTCACTATAGCCGCAATAGGCATCCGCCTGCAAAACACCCTGCAACCCAGCGAGATGCTTGTTCGGCTGGATCATCTGACGGTCACGGGAGAACTTGAACAAGGCGGCAGGTGGTGCGGATTTCGGCAAAACCGGACAGCGATTTCACTAAGTCGCGGACAGCCGTTTCATTAAGTCCCGGACAATTGGTTGGCGGCTGGTCATTGCGTTGCTGTCATTAGTCTGTGGTGATGGTTTCGGAGTTTTCGGCTTGGGTCAATCCTTGCGCTTGGCTTTTTCTGCGCATGCTGTCGCCTTTGAGCTCGACGCGATGGGCATTGTGTATGATGCGGTCGAGGATCGCGTCGGCGATGGTAGGTTCGCCGATCATCTGGTGCCAGCCTGAGACAGGCAGCTGCACTGTGATGATGGTTGATCGGCGTTGATATCGTTCCTCGAACAGTTCCAGCAGATCAAGGCGCTGCTGATCCGTCAAG
>NZ_JBGQOJ010000015.1:0-76882 GCF_052119585.1 Pseudogemmobacter sp. W21_MBD1_M6
GTTCGGTTTGTCATGGCAGGGACGGGATCAGCAAAGACCCCGAGGTCCCAAGCCTTGCCGGCCAGCCAGAACTTTACCTGCGAAAATCCATCGAGGATTTCCAAAAGGGAAACCGGGAGGATCGGCGTATGACCATGATGGCCAAGCCGCTCACCGCAGCCGAGATTGCCGATCTCGCCGCATGGTTTTCAGCCATCAAGATCACAGTTGAACTGCCAACTTTCTGAATCGCGACGGAACAAGTTGAGGCCAGCCGTCCCCAAGGTTTTCGCTACGGGGACGGCGTCAATCGCTGATCAGAACTAAGTGGAGGTGGGAGCCGTCGCGCCGGGGGATGTCGAGCCACCACACGTCTAGACGGCAAAGGTTGAGAAGAGTCGTTCACGCCGCTCGGCTTGAATCATCAAAGATACGTCGCAGCCCCTGAACGAGCGACAACGCAGGTCTGGGATCACTGTTGTTCGAGGCAAGCCGGATCAGGTCGATCCATGCCCGCTCGTTCTCAGTAAACGGCACCTCTGATGGCAGCCGAAATCCAACCGCTTTTTCTGTGTGATTGCCAGTCATTTCCCGAACACCCCGCGTAGCGCTGTCCGCCCTTTACTCGTCAGGCTAGGGTCAGAATGATTGGAGGCATCTCTCAGCTCCAACAGCCACGCGACCTCGTTCCGCGTGACAACCGTGCCGAATATTTCCTCCACAGACTGCGCCGTGGTATCGCCTCCCAGCTGCTCAAGGGCGAGCTTGAAGAGATAGGCTGCGTCACACTCCAACGCTTTCGCCAATCCTGCCACACGGTCAAGCGGCAGCTTGCTAGAGCCGTTCTTCAGCATGGCCAGCATGTTCGGATTGATGAACCCTGCATCCGTCGCAATTTCGATCTGCGATTTGCGAGGGCGCAGTTCGAGAATGCGTTTTTCAAGGAATTTTACCAGTCGCGTATCGGCATGTGGGCGGCTCTTAGACATCGGTTTGTTCGCTTTCAATTGAGAATGCAGCGTGTCGTTGCTGCTTGCTTCAATTATAGCGCTGCGCTGCTGGGGACCTGCGGGAGCAGCATGGGAAGATGTGTCGGCATAGGTTGCGGTTGATTTCACACGGAGAAGAGCTGACAGCGCTTTGGCGCAGTGTCGCCGACTTTGATGAACTGGGCGGAAAGTGTGAGTTCGCTGCACGTGCAAGGGCATCCTGCAAAAGACATGAAAGCGGCCATTCACGGCTCAGGTTCAATGCCCCCATGCTGCTCCAAGCACCAAGGTCAGCAACGTGCAGATAGCGCCATTTGCAAAGTTGCAAATTACGGTCTCCTTTCACGGCGCGACCGGCCCTGACCTGCCGTTCGCGGACAGTCTCCGCACTTCGGCGCAGCTTCCGTATTGCTGCCATTCGTGCGTCTCGCAGCATTTTCGCAGGATGAAGGACCGCAGTCCGGACTTTCCGGGTCTTAATCCCAAGGCCGCTTTCAGCTCAGGACAAAAACCGTCGTTTTTGTCCACGACTCCAACTCCCCGGGCCTACTGCGTTCGGTCCGCCAACATGGTCCATGCAAACCAGCAAACCAGGTAGATAGGCCGAGACTATAGCGCCATCGGGTTACAACTAGCGATCTGTGTATCTCATAAGATATTATATAAACACTAAATATAACAAGATTATAGATTGACTATGGGCCGCGCAGGACGCCTACAATTTAAAAGTATAAATGGAGCGCCGCGCATGTCCCCTAATTCTTTTTTCCTGACCTCCGGGTCCATGTTGGCCTTAGTGCTGGCTAGCAGCGTCCAGGCTGAGCCTGTCGTTGACCCCGCACAATGCGCCGTGGATGCCGTGGATTGCATCGTGATCACGCAAAGCGCAGATTCCGAGGCCGTAAGTGAGCCCGGCGTCGCGGCCAATACCGCCGATGTCACGCTGGATGGCACGCAGACAACCATTCTGGCCTATGAGGGTGTTGCCCAGTCGGGCAATGGCAATGCGGCCACATTCGACATTACTGGCGACCAGAACACTTTTCTTTTCGCGCAAACGGGTAATTCGCTGCTCGCGATCACCGTGAACGGCGGCGCAAACACTGTCGGGCTATTCGAACTGGGCGGCGTTGCCGACCGGCTGGCCAGCCTGACGCTGGATGTCGCAGGGGATGCGAACACAGTCGATATCTTGTCGCAGCGGGCCGCGATCGCGGCGGATTTGCTCGACATCGAAATTCTGGGCATGAACAACATTCTGGAAGTGAAATTCGAGGATTATGCCAAGATTCTGACCAGCATCATGGGCGATGGCAACACCGCCAAGATTGCCCAGAATACCCAGATTCTGGCCTCGGGCAGCAGTGCGGTCACGCTGATGATCCAAGGCGCGGAAAGCACCAATAACATTGTCAACATCTTGCAGAACGGCCTGCGCCAAACCGTTGATGCCAGCCTGAACGGGTCACAAAACACGCTTGATCTGGTCCAGGACGGGCCGGCAAGCATGGATAACAGGATCGATGTTTCGCTGTCCGGGATAGCCAATGCTGCCGTCATCGCCCAGACAGGGGCCGCACTCGAAACCTCGCTTGACCTGACGGGCGCCGAAAGCCGGAACAACATTGTCAACATCGGGCAAGGCGGCATGTCTTCCAGCGTCGCTGTCATCCTGAACGGGGCAGACAACAGGCTTGATCTGCTCCAAGCCTTCGACGTAGACTTCATCTTCGGCTTTGATAACAGGATGGATGTCAAGCTTTCGGGGATCGGCAACGATGCCTCGATCAGCCACATGGGGAGAGACAACGCCACCAGCCTCGACCTGGAAGGCGACGATAACACCCTGGACATCGCGCAGCGGCTTTTCACAAACGTCGGCGTGGTGCAGCGCGGCAGTTCCAACCTGATTACCCTTAATATCGATACTGAACAGAACGCGCTTTTCGATCTGCGCGGCGACAGGAACGACATTGATCTGCGGATCGGCAGGGGCAGGTTTGACTACTATTGGTCTGAACCCAGCCGGGTCATGACCATTGCTGGCAATGACAACCATGTCAGGCAGTTCGTTGACGGAATGGAAAGTGGCCGCAGCAAGGTTGTTATCGCCGGGGATGGAAACACCTATGATATGACGGAATTCGGCTTCGATCCGGGTTCAGACGATGGAAGCGGGGTGCTGCGGGAGACTGTTGACATTCTCGGGTCTGGAAACAACTTGTCGTTTCATAATTTCGATAGCTTTGGCGGCAACCTGGCGCTTGATGCGAGGGTGCGTGGCAATTTGAACAGCGTCGGCATGGATCAGTCGGTGGGGCTTTCTGTCGACGTCGAAGGGTTCGCGAACCAGATGCGTTTCGACCGGGTCCGGGCCGCTGATTATGGTTTCCGTGCCGTGGGCGACAATAACATCGTCGACATCAGGGATTCTGTCCTGAAAAATTCGGCGACATGGATCCTGGGCAATGACAACGTGCTGAATGCCTATGGCCTGGCCCCGCGCGAGTTTCACAACGAGATCGCCGGCGACAGCAATTGGATCACGTTCAACGATTTTGCCGGGATCAGCGAGATGTTCGCCTATCAGACGGTGATCGCAGGCTCGCAAAACGTTCTGACGGTTGGGTCGGCGCATGAGGGCACCTATGATCCTGCCGATTATGTCGGCACAGTCATGCTGCTGGGGGATCGCAACGCGGTGTCGGTGACCCATGGGCTGGCCTCGTTCGATGTGAACCTTGTCGGCAGCGACCACAAATTCGACGTATCCTATGACCCGGCGCTGAACGCCTATACCCATGCGGTTACGGCGGTGGGGTCGGGGTCGGCGGTGTTCACGTCCGAAAATGGCGTTGTCACGATCACACGCTCTGGTGCCTGACATGCAAAGACAAGGATACGGCCGGGCGCAGCGCCTGCGCCCGCTGCTGGCCGCACTCTGCCTTGTGGGGCTTGCAGGTTGTGCTGTGCCCCCCGATGCGGTCGTGCCGGTGCCACCGGCACTGGCCTTTGCGCCGATCGCGCCGCCGCTGGTGGTCGCGGTCATCGCAATCGAGGACAAGACCGGCAGCACCCGCCCCTCGGGCAGCCAGAATTATGCCGATCCGTCGCGCGCGGTCAGCCAGGGGGCTGTCGAAATTCTCAAGCATCTGCTGGGGCAGGCGCCGTTTGACCAAGCCTATGACCAGATGGACCGGCAGAACCTGGCCGAGTTGTTGACCGAACGGCGGATCGCCGAACAGTTTAACCTGAAACGCAAGGAAAGCGCGGGCCTGCCCCCCGCCGACACCGTGCTGGGCACACTGATGGCTCCCATGGTCGAGGGGTTGATCGCGATCAACGAATTGCGCCCGGTCGATTACCTGCTGTCGGGCGCGGTTGTGGGCTATGATCCCAATATCACCGATGACGGCTATGGACTGATGGTCAACGGCGTCGGCGTGACCGAACGTCGCCGCACCGACCGGATCAGCGTCGTGCTTTACATGACCGATGTGCAGTCGGGCCGTGTGGTGGCCAGCGCCCACAAGCAGACGACCGTCGGCGCCACGCTGCGCAAGCTTTCGGCCATGGGCTATCCGGTAACGGATCTGCTGATCGAGATCGAGGGCGGCCGCGCTGTCAATGATGCTGTCACAGACGAGCTGTTCGCGGCCTTCTATCTGGCGCTGGTCGATCTGACCGGGCAAATGCGCGAGATCCGGTCATGAGGGTCTGCGCCGCCGTCCTGATCGCCCTGCTGCCGGTTGCCGCTGGCGCCGGACAGCTGGAATTTTCCTTTGTAAATCCGTCTTTTGGTGGCAATCCCATGAACGGTGCGATGCTGATGTCGCGTGCCGATAAGTTCCGTCCCAGCAACCCGGTGGTAAAGGATATTAAGACCCAAGCCGATTATTTCATCGAGCAGTTGCAGCGGCGCACACTGTCGAGCCTTGCCACCGCGCTGTTGTCAGATCTGTCCGATCCCTCTGGGTCAGCCGAGGGGTCTTATGTCTTTGAGGATTTCACGCTCGATTATGTCCGCGAGAACGACATGATCCGCCTGCTGATCGACGACGGCCTGCAGATCCTTACGATCGAACTGCCCTCTTATGCCTTCGATGCCGAGTAGAATGCAGATTCATAATAGCTCATCCAGAGGCGTGATGAAGTGATGATCCGACCCTGTTAGCTTGGGTGCCAATACCGCATCGAAGGTCGCCTTTCCCGACGGAATCTGGGTCAGGCTACACCATCTTTCGCGGTTCGCGACAGTAAAACGAAATGCGAGCCAAGCGGCGTTGGCCGAGCTACTTTGGTGGCAGGATGTAGTCTGATCCTATCTGGGCCGATATCGGTCGTTTCTGTCCCTCGTTGGCCACTTCAGCGTCTTCGTCACGTTAGCACGGTCAGAACCCCCGAGCAAAACCCAACCCGTTTTGGAACGTTTGTGGCTGATCGCAGTAGCGCGCCGTTCACTGCGTCCCGGCAAATTTGCAAGGACGGCGTGCAGCCGACCTGCGACAACGCAGCGTAATGCCCGCGTTCGTCATGGGTTAAATGTCGGCTTTCTACCCCGATGCATATCCGATTCGCAGCTACGGCGAATGTCCGGAGTCCGCCCTTTCTTGCCGTTCCCTTCGGCTTTGTCTGGACCAAGTGTGATCTGCATGTTGGGCGGAAAAGAGACCTTCGCTGCGGCCGCAAGAGCAACCTTATCACCTGCTGCAAGCAGATATTCCTAATAGAACCCAGATTGGCACCCTTGGTAGGCACGACCGGCCTTCTTGCCAATTTGGTTAGGTGCAATAGCAGTGTGCAGATGCTCACCGCTTTGCTTCGTTGGTCCAAATGAACGGGTTTTCAGATACACGCGCACGGAGTAAAGATCCAAAGGCAACTTTAAGATCGATACGCTATGTCCTGAAGTTCAGAACCGTTGTTAGCAATCAGCGAAAAAAATAAGTTTTAGTGGAAATAACCTTTCTTGCAGTTGGAGTTTGAGCAGTGGGCGCGAAAGAAGACCTTGGCTACGGGGATGACATTATTTCCTCAATGGAGAATTGGGGTGAGAAGACGCTGGCGCCAGTATCAATTCTTATGGGGAAACACGCGGAGCAATGCGCTAAGAATCGGGAAAAATTCAAAGAAAATGATATTGTTCTGACCCAAGCGCACGCGTCGGCTTGCAGTGCATTTCTAAACTTTATCTCACGTTGTTGTGGAAAACAATTTGATGAGGTGACCGGTGATCCGGCGCAACAGCTTGATCTGATAACACACTTTATACACGGCATAAATCTTTGTGAAATAGCGATTGTTGAGGGACTCTACACCCAGGCTGCTACCCTTCTGAGACAGGAGCATGAGTTGATCTCAGCGGTGCAGGAACTTGGGATCTCGAAACGAAAAGACGGCAAGACGCCACATGCAACCGTCGGGCGGCTAAAAAACATGGGAAAGGTCTATGGTGAACTGAGCGGGGCAGCGCATGTTTCTCAATCCCACCTCATGCACGACATAATCGCGACGGAGATAGGCGACCGAAAAGGGCCGTCTGTAGTCCCACTATTTCATCGTGAACTTGCGCGGAACCTGTATGCTCTGCATGTGTCTTATATTTGCCAGATGACTTTAATCACAGACGATGTTCACGGCGCACTTGGAATTGGAAATCTTCTTGACGAGGAAAAATCCCTCCTCGTAGTCGCAACAAAGATTCTACACGACGAGGGCTTGATTGAAATTGAAGTGGATAAAGTTGGTGAGGCTTTTATGAAAGGAGTTTCCTAAAAGCTCCCGACGAATGTCCGCTTTGCGGGCTGCACGCGCAGCATTACGAATGGATGATGAACGGCAGCAAAGGGCCGCCTTGCCTACCCTGCGGCACAGAGTCGGACAGAAGAGGCCCTGTCCATCGACGTCTCAATCAAGCCTAGTCAAACTTGCGTTTTTCATGGTCGCTGCTTTACATTTTCCGAAGGTATGCCCAGGAGACATACCCCTTAAGCCCACGCGCCCGATCTAACGAAACGCTGCACCAGCGGGTGCCACCGGTCTGCTCGCAGCTCTGGACGCGCAACACCGTTCCGTTTGGAAGACCTACGATCACAATATAGCCGATTCCAGGCCCCGCGCGCATTTTCAGCATGTCATCGCCCTCGACGCCAAAGACCTCGTAGCGTCCGAGCGAGGCCGCCGTTGCAGGTTCAGCACCCAATACGGCTCCCAGCACAACGACCGCCAGCGCGACAAAGATGTCTCTGCGCATTGCTTTCTCCTGTTTTCTACGTCGGCTATACCACCTTAAAATCGGCATAGCACAATCAGGTTTTCCGGCTTCTGACAGATTTTTAAATTAATTTGCGTCAAAAACACGCATCCCTCGAAATTCTTGCTATAAGGAACTGTGTCAACAGAACAAGGCGGCACACCAATGGCGAAATCTGATCCGGAACGACTGCGAATTGCCATTGCCAAGGTCGCCAAGCTGGTGCTTGAAGATGAGCTCTACATGCCTGTTTTCATCAGGCTCGAGGCAGAAATAGCAGCAACAAAAACGATGGATGACGACTTGAGCCGTGCGCGCTCAATCGCGGCCCTTCACAACGCCAGGGCTTGAAACACCTCATGCAGATGCTGCAGGGACGCCCCCTTGCCATACCGCTCTCGCTGAAGGCTGTGGCCAAACACATCGCATCTGATCCGCTCATCAATCTTGGCCTCCAGCATCCGGTCCTCAAAACTGTGGCGTAACGAATAAAGGGTATGCGCTGGCGTCTCCATCAATCCGTTCTCGCGAAGGAATTTGTTCACCGTTGCCGACAGTCCTGCGGAATTGGTTGCATATCTAGAGAAGCCGTCAGGAAAGGCGACAAACGCCTCGAGACTAACCCCAACCAACGGAATTACCCGTCGAGCATTCGCGCTCTTGAGTTGGCGCCCAATTGGTTCGATTGAAATATGGGGCACGTTTGTGTCCAGCCGGATTTGCGCAGCTCGCAGCGCGGCCCCTTCACTCGGTCGATAACCGGTATTAATCATTCCGAGCAGGATACAGCGGGCCTCGGAATTGAGACCATCAAGCGCGCGGGGCGCCAGAAGCTTGTCCCTGATCCAATTCGTCGAAAACGGTGGTCTCTGCTTCGCTTCAGCTTCCTTAACCGAAAGTCCGGACAACGGAAGCATCAGGCCGAGGCGCTTCAAGTTGTTGACGGTTTTCAGAACAGTTCCGAGGTGGATCAGATCTTTGTTGGCCGAGTTGGGCGTGAGGCCTTCGACCTCCAGGCGCTCCAACCACCATTGTCTGAAATCAAGCATGTCGTCACCGCTGATCTCACCGATTGGTTTGTCGCCGATAACATTAACGAAATTATTGACTGCCTTGACGAACGGGTTCGTCCAACGGCGCACCTGGTCCGGAGATTTTCCGAGCGTCTTGTCGCCAGTCAGCGTCCAGAACAGATCAAGCGCCCGCGAAACCGTAATCACAGGCCGAGCAGCCCCTCCGAGAAGCGCTTTGGCTTCTTTCAGGTCGATGCTGCCATTGTTCATCGGAACCGCATCAGTGCGTTGCAGCAACTCCTCTAGAGGGAGCTTCGCAACGGCCGCAGCATCCAGATACCGAAAGCCGCGGATTTTCGCCAAATTGCGTGCCGCCTCAAAGCGAGTTTCCGCATCACTCGTATCGCCTGCAAGCTTGGCTTCCCAGCCCTCGATCATCTGCTCCCAAACCGCGTGTCCCTTGCTTTCGGCAAGCGCCGGGGAGTCCGTCTTCATGCTGACCCATACAAATTTTCGGTCTTCCACAGCCTCATAGCGTTTCGGAACACGCTTATAAAGGTAAAGGGTTTTGCCCCGTGGCTTTATCATCAAACTTTCTCGCTTCGCGCAATCGCTTCTCTAACGCCAAGACTTGCACGTATTCTCGTATCCACACAAGCGGCATGTAATGCAATTTGTATAGCAAAATGTAAAACAAAAAAGGAAAGCACCAAGGATCTCACTCCGCATGAAGTGGGAATATTGTTTATTATTAATGTATTAGATGATTCTTGATGCAGGGGTAGTGGCGGAGACGAAGGGATTCGAACCCTCGAGACCCTTTCGGGCCTGCGCCCTTAGCAGGGGCGTGCCTTCGACCACTCGGCCACATCTCCGCCGACGGGTTTATCCAGCACTTGGGGCGGGGACAAGAGCGGAAATTCACGAAATGCGATAAGGTGCAGAAATATCTGCGATCTTACCCCGGCCCGTGGCAGCAAAGCGCAGTGTTCGCGCGGCATTTCTTTTCCCCCGTGCGCAGTGGCGCGGGGGAAACATGCGGTCCGCAGGCGGCGTAATGCGCCACCGCGCGGCTGGTCAGGTGTTGAACAGGAAGTGCAGCACGTCGCCGTCTTTGACGATGTAGGTCTTCCCCTCGATCCGCATCTTGCCTGCGTCTTTTGCGCCCTGCTCGCCGCCCAGAGTGACAAAATCGTCAAAGGCGATGGTTTCGGACCGGATAAAACCGCGCTCGAAATCGCCATGGATCACACCAGCGGCCTGAGGGGCTGCCGTGCCGTGCCGGATCGTCCAGGCGCGGGCCTCTTTCGGGCCGACCGTGAAATAGGTCTCGAGGTGCAGCAGCGCATAACCTGCGCGGATCAGCCGGTCCAGACCGGCCTCTTCCAGGCCCATTTCCGACAGGAACATCTCTGCCTCGTCGGCCTCGAGCTGGCTGATCTCTTCCTCGATCTGGGCAGAGATCACGACATGGGCATTGCCCTCTGCCGCAGCCATCGCGGCGACCTTCGCGCTAAGCGCATTGCCGGTGGCGGCTGCGGATTCTTCGACGTTACACACATAAAGCACGGGCTTTGTCGTCAAAAGCTGCAGCATTTTCCATGCCTTGACGTCATCAGCATCAATCTGGACCGTGCGCGCGGGTTTGCCTGCCTCAAGCGCGCCCAACGCCGCCTTCAACAGGCGCTCCTGCTGGGCCGCCTCTTTGTCGCCGCTGCGCACCTTGCGCGAAAGGTTCTGCAATCGACGCTCGATCGACTCCATATCGGACAGCATCAGTTCGGTCTCGATGGTGCTTGCGTCTTCGACCGGATCAATGCGCCCTTCGACATGGGTCACATCGCCGTCCTCGAAACAGCGCAGCACATGGGCAATCGCATCGCACTCGCGGATGTTGGCCAGAAACTGGTTCCCCAGTCCCTCGCCCTTGCTGGCGCCTTTCACAAGGCCAGCAATATCGACAAAGGTCATGCGGGTCGGGATGATCTGCTTGGAACCGGCGATTTCGGCAAGTTTGTCCAGACGCGCGTCGGGCACGGCAACCTCGCCCACGTTGGGTTCGATCGTGCAGAACGGAAAGTTCGCCGCCTGCGCTGCGGCTGTCTTTGTCAGCGCGTTGAAAAGAGTGGATTTGCCAACGTTCGGCATCCCCACGATCCCCATTTTAAAGCCCATTTTCCGTCTCCTGCCGAGTGTCGAGCGCTTTTAGGCCGCACGGCCGCCGTTAGCAAGACGAAGGCTGTGCCGGGCGGGCAATCTGTGGCAGCCCAACCTTACGTGGATGATTGCGGCAGCGCCCGTGCTTGACGGCCATTGATTTTCCCTCGTGTTTCAAGCAAACCGCTTGGACGCCAGCAGAGGAACCGCAATGACCCGCATCGACGCAAAATTCGCCGCCCTGAAATCCGAAGGCAAGAAGGCCTTTGTTGCCTATGTGATGGCGGGTGACCCCAATTATGCGACCTCGCTTGAGATCATCAAGGGCTTGCCGGGCGCGGGCGTGGACATCATCGAGATGGGTTTGCCCTTTACCGATCCGATGGCCGATGGCCCGACGATCCAGCTGGCCGGTCAGCGCGCGCTGGAGGCAGGCCAAACCCTGCAAAAGACGCTGGATATGGCGGCAGAGTTCCGCAAGACAGACGACACCACCCCGATCGTGATGATGGGCTACTACAACCCGATCTATTCCCGCGGCGTCGAGAGATTTCTGGTGGATGCCAAGGCTGCCGGCATCGACGGGTTGATCGTCGTGGATCTGCCCCCCGAGGAAGACGACGAACTCTGCATCCCCGCGCAAAAGGCGGGCCTTAACTTTATCCGGCTGGCGACGCCCACGACCGATGACAAACGCCTGCCCAAGGTGCTGCAAAACACATCGGGCTTTGTCTATTATGTCTCGATCACCGGGATCACCGGCGCCGCAGCCCCGCAGGCCAGTGATGTCGCCCCCGAAGTGGCGCGCATCAAGTCGCAGACAGCCCTGCCCGTCATCGTGGGCTTTGGCGTGCGCACCCCCGAGGCCGCGCAGTCGATTGCGGCCATTGCCGACGGCACGGTTGTCGGATCTGCCATCGTCAGCCTGATCGAGCAGAAAAAGCCGGTGGCAGAGGTTCTGGCCTTTGTCAAAGGTCTGGCCGATGGTGCGCATCGCGCCTGAGGCGCGTTTAAAGGGATCAAGCCTGAGGCGCGCTTAATGGCTGCGCCTGAGGCGCGTAAATGATTGCCAGTCTTTCGCGCTATTGGTAAACGGAAATAACCAATAGCGCCGAAAGGACTGCCCATGCCCGTCATAACCACAATCGAGGACCTGCGCCGCATCTACAAACGCCGCGCCCCCAAGATGTTCTATGACTATGCCGAAAGCGGCAGTTGGACAGAGCAGACCTTCCGCGAGAACTCTTCGGATTTCGACCAGATCCGCCTGCGCCAGCGGATCGCGGTGGACATGACCAACCGCACCACGAAATCGCAGATGATCGGGCAGGACGTGGCAATGCCCGTGGCCCTTGCGCCTGTCGGGCTGACCGGCATGCAATGCGCCGACGGCGAGATCAAGGCGGCACGGGCGGCGGCCAAATTCGGTGTGCCCTTCACCCTGTCCACCATGTCGATCTGTTCAATCGAGGACGTGGCCGAGAATACCGATAAGCCCTTCTGGTTTCAGGTCTACACCCTGAAGGACGACGATTTCATGCGCCGCCTGATCGACCGCGCAAAGGCGGCCAATTGTTCGGCCCTTGTCATTACGGTTGACCTGCAAATTCTGGGGCAGCGCCACAAGGACCTGAAAAACGGCCTGTCCGCCCCGCCCAAACTAACCGTCGGGTCCATCGCGGACATGATGACCAAAGTGCACTGGGGTCTTGGGATGCTGGGCACGAAACGCCGCTTTTTCGGCAATATCGTGGGTCACGCCAAGGGCGTCTCTGACCCGTCATCGCTGTCGTCCTGGACGGCAGAGGCATTCGATCACTCGCTGGATTGGGCGCGCATAGCGGAGCTGCGCAAGATGTGGGACGGCAAGGTGATCCTGAAGGGCATTCTGGATGTCGAGGATGCCAGAATGGCCGCCAATGTGGGCGCCGATGCGATCATCGTGTCGAACCACGGCGGGCGACAGCTGGACGGCGCGTTGTCGTCGATCCGCATGCTGGAACAGATCATCGAGGCCGTCGGCGACAAGATCGAGGTGCATCTGGACAGCGGCATCCGCAGCGGTCAGGACGTGCTGAAGGCATTGGCGATGGGGGCCAAGGGCACCTACATCGGTCGCGCATTTGTCTACGGGCTGGGCGCGATGGGCGAGGCCGGTGTGACCAAGGCGCTAGAGGTGATCCACAAGGAACTGGATGTCACGATGGCCCTGTGCGGCAAGCGCGACGTCAAAGACCTGAACCGTGATGTTCTGCTGGTGCCGAAAGGGTTCAGTGGCGACTGGTCCTAAACCTTTTTTTCCTGCCAACGCAGGGCGATGACCAGAACCGGCACAACCGCCATAAGAGCAGCAACAAACCCGAAGGCTGCGCGCAGACCGTAGCCTTCGGAGATGAAGCCCATGACTGGCGGGCCGATAAAGAACCCCAGAAAGCCGATGACGGCCGTCCGGGAAATTGCCTTTGTGCGGGCATGTGCCGGAACGCGCCGCCCGACCAGTGCCAACGCCATCGGCGCAATGACCGACACACCCAGCCCCAGCACCCCGAAGCCCACATAGGCCACCATCGGCACCGCCGCCAACGCGGCGATGACCGCGCCGCAGGCTGACACCAGCGAGGCCCACAGGATCACCCGCGCCTCGGCCAGACGCTCTGCCACGATCTGACCGGAAAACCGGCCGATCCCCATTGTCAGCCCCAGCATCGCCGGTCCCAACGCACCCTCGGCTGCACCACCGCCCAAGGTCCGTTCAACATGCAGCGCCGACCAGCCCTCTGTCGCGTTTTCGGACATGAACGCAACCAGCGTGATCAACCCGCCCCAAAGCACCACGCGCACGGGAAAGGGGGCATCAGTCGCTGCCGTCTGGGGCAGGTCCGCGTCTTCTTTTCCCTGCATCGCGACGCAAAGCAACAGTGTGACCGGCAACAACAGCGCAAACACCGTTGACGCCGGGAACCCTGCCTCGCGCATCAGGCCCGTGGCAAGGGCCGCCCCCGCATAGGCAAAGGAAAACATCGCGTGGTTCAGGTTCATCAATGACCGGCCCGATCGCGCCTCTATCCGGCTGACGCGGGCATTCATCACAACATCCGTCAGACCGGACCCCATCCCGACACCTAGCATCGCCAGTGAAAACGCAACCAATCCGGCCACCTGCCCCGGCACCAGAAAGGCCAACCCCAACACCAGTGCCGCAGCAGGCATCGCAAAGCGCCCAAGGCGTTCGTCGATCAGGGGCGCCAGCCACATCGCCGTAACCAGCCCGACAGCAGAGCATAAAAGCGCCGCGCCAAAGGCGGCATCCCCGGCGCCAAGGCCCGCCTTTATCTGCGGCACAAGGGCGGCAAAGGCACCCCAATAGATCCCGACGACCGCAAAGGCGGCAATCGGGGCACGTGATAGAACAAAGGCGCTTTTTATGGACATGTCGCTGCTTGCCACGCCCCCTTTGGACAGACAAGGAATATCGGGGAAATCGCCTCTTCCCTTGATATGGATTCTGCCCTATACGCGCGACTTCACGCGGGCACTACACCCTTGGAGGAGACCCGCATAACCTAGGAGAACTAACATGGCTGGTGAGATCCCTGATCTACACGCTATGGTACGTACGGGGACAGGCAAGGGGGCCGCTCGTAAATCTCGCCGTGAAGGCAACGTACCAGGTATCGTATACGGTGGCGGTTCCGACCCCGTTTCGATCGACGTCCCATTCAACGCATTGTACAAGCGCCTGCGGCAGGGACGTTTCATGTCCACGCTGTTCAACCTGAAGGTTGAAGGCCACGACGACGTGCGCGTTATCTGCCGCAATGTCCAGCGTCACACGGTCAAAGACCTGCCGACACACTTGGACCTGATGCGCCTCAAGCGCACCTCGAAGGTCAGCCTGTTCATCCACGTTGACTTCATCAACGAGGATAAGGCACCCGGTCTGAAAAAGGGCGGCGTTCTGAACGCAGTCCGTCCAGAGGTGGAACTGTCCGTAACCGCAGGCGATATTCCGGAAAGCATCATTGTTGACCTGACTGGCCTGAATATCGGCGACAACATCACGATTTCCAGCGTGACGCTGCCTGCTGGCGCCAAGGCGACCATCGACCGCGATTTCGTTATCGCAACGATCCAGGCCCCATCGGGTCTGCGTTCGGCTGGCGTTGACGAAGACGAAGCCGAAGAAGACGCAACCGAGGAGTAATCCTCGTCTGCTTTACGCCATTGAAACGCGGGGTCGGCATGTTCGCATGCATGCCCCGCGTTTTTTTGTCTGGCCACCGCATTGCGGCCCGCGCCCTGCCCCGTTACCCTGCCTTTGACCCTGGAACGGAGCACGAAACATGCGCCTGATCGTCGGCCTTGGAAATCCGGGCGCGAAATACGCCCGCAACCGCCACAATATTGGATTCATGGCGGTGGACCGGATCGCTGAAGACCACGGATTCTCTCCCTGGAAGTCAAAGTTCCAGGGCCAGTTGTCCGAGGGCAATCTGGGCGGAGAGAAAGTGATCCTGCTCAAACCCGAAACCTTTATGAACCTCAGCGGTCAATCCGTCGGCGAGGCGATGCGATTCTACAAACTGAGCCCCGCCGATCTGATCGTGTTCCACGACGAGCTTGACCTTGCCCCCGGCAAATTGAAGGCGAAACAGGGCGGCGGCCATGCGGGCCACAACGGGCTTCGCTCGATCCATGCCCATGTCGGTGACACTTACGCCCGCGTCCGGTTGGGCATCGGGCATCCGGGCCACAAGGACAAGGTGGCAGCCTATGTGTTGAACGATTTCGCCAAGGCCGATCAGGACTGGCTGGACGACATCCTGCGCGGCATCAGCGACGGCGCGCCCGCGCTGGCCAAGGGGGACATCGCCAAATTCACCAATGCCGTGGCCCTGCGGATGGCCCCGCCGAAGCCTGCCAAACCCCTGCGCCCCACGCCTGAACCCGCGCCGCAAAAGCAGGCGCCAGCGGAAGACGACCGCAGCACGATGCAGCGCCTAATGGACAGGTTCAAGTAATCGGCGATTGTGATACCTGCGATTGGCGGTAGGATAAGTGGCGTCACCTGAAAGGATGCCCGATGTCCGAAACCCCGATCATCGCCCAGAAAAGCCCCTCTGTTAACGTCCTTGGCACAGTCCTTCAGCCCTGCTCGATTGATCCGGTCACCGGTTTTTTCCGCAACGGATGCTGTGATACAGGCCCGATGGATCATGGCAGCCATACGGTTTGCGTGGTGATGACGGATGAGTTTCTGGCCTATTCCAAATATCTTGGCAACGACCTGTCAACGCCGATGCCGCAGTACCGGTTTCCGGGCCTGAAAGCGGGCGATCGATGGTGCCTTTGCGCCGCGCGGTTCATGCAGGCCCATGACGAAGGCGTGGCACCACACGTCCAGCTTGCCGCGACGCACCAAGGCGCGTTGGCGATTGTGCCGCTGGAGATCCTGAAGCGTTACGCCACCGGGTGACTGATGTTCAGGCCGCCGGTTCCTGCACAGGCCGCCTGTGATCCATAAGATCGTCAATGAACAGGCTTAACAGTTGGGGCCGTCCAGAAACGCCGGCCTTTCTATAGATCGCATTGGTCTGCGCCTTGATCGTGCCCTCGCTGGTGGATCGCATCACAGCAATCTCTGACGTCGACAGGCCCTTTATCGCAAACAGCGCCACATCGCGCTCGGCGGGGGTCAGCCCCCAGTCGGCAAAGTTTTCTTCCAGCATATCCATAAACGCGCCGGATGCGGCACGCAGCTTTGCCTCGACCTGCCGCGTCTTTCTTAGCGTGCGGCGCAGCGCAACGGCCCCAAGACACACGCCCAGGATCAGACCAAGCGCGGCACCTATCTCCAACAGCTCTTTTGACTGCCAGCTGATGGGCGCCGCCCGCACATCAAAGATGGACATCACAATATCGGACACAAAGAAAACCGCACAGACGGCCTGCACAAAAAAAACGGCAAGGACTAGGTATCGATCTCTCAATGTACCCTCGGACTATTGTTCGAACGCGCGGACGCGGGATGCGACAAGGCCATCAATCATCGTCATCGCCATCGCCATCGTTACTTTCGCTATCGCTGTCATTATCGCTGTCACTGTCACTGTCGCTACTGCTGCCAGCGTCACTTTGATCGTTGCTGCCATTATCGCTTCTGCCGCCATCTGGATCGAACAGTCTATCCGAAACGATGGTTGATGCCGCGCCAATTTTTGATGAAAAGTCGCGCAGGATTTCGCCGGTGCGGGGATTATAGATGATCTCGCGGTTGTGGGTTTTGCTTTGTGCCGTGATCCTGGCTCTGCCCAACCATGTGCGCGAGAATTGCAAGTTCCTGAATCCCTGTGCCCGCAGTTGTGCACCGAAATTCTCCTGTAGGCTGGCAGCCTCCGCGGTGCCGGCGCACAACGACGCTGCCGCGACCAGGCCAAGGAAATGTCTCCGGTTCATAATGGTCCTGCTATGGATGCACGCAAAGGCGCTTGCCGCTATTATCAAGAAGCGAAGCGCCAAAGCAAGGGTGGGTGGGCTCGCCTTGGCGAACCCTCGCCGTTGTTCGGGAATTAGTCGTCGTCGCCGCCATCATCGTCGCCACCACCGTGATCGTCGCCGCCATCATCGTCGCCGCCATCGTGATCATCGCCGCCATCATCGTCGCCGCCATCGTGATCATCGCCGTGATCGTCATCATCGCCGTCATGATCATCCGAACCATTGCGGTCATCATCGTCGTCTTCATCCGAACGACGGGCCCCGCTCGGCATGGTTCCGCCATTGCCCGACGGACCTGTGTCAGAACTGATCAACTGCCCATCGGCGCCATAGACCGCATTAATGGTATCCGTGCCGTTCGATGCGGTCGCCTTGATCTGCGATCCTTTTACCCGAAGTTCGATGTTGTTCGTAAAACCCTGGGACTGAAGATCGGCGATAACATCGTCGGTCACTGCCGCATTTGCCAGCGCGCCGACAAGCATGAGGGATGCGGTGAGGGTAACAAGCGTTTTCATTGTCATGGTCCTTTTTAAAGATGTGTCGTCCGTGAGTGGTGACTCGTGAGTGGTGGTCGCCCGGTAAAATCAACCGAACGTAGGGACAGGATGACCACAGTTTTCGACACGATCTATTGCTCTGAGGTTTATAGGCAGCCCCATAAACCCCGGTTGCAGGCGCCTAAACCTCAGTTTAGGGCCGGCACACGCTGGGCAAGGCGCATGAAAAAGGCCGGCCCAGCGATGCACTGGTCCGGCCTTGTCTGTTTTCGCAACATCGTAAACCAGAGTTTACGGATCAGCCCGTCATTTCAGTGCCAAGCGCCTTGGCAACAGTAAAGATATCCTTGTCGCCGCGACCACACATATTCATCACGATAATATGGTCGGCAGGCAGAGACGGCGCGATTTTGGTCACATGGGCAAGCGCGTGGCTGGGTTCCAGTGCGGGAATGATCCCCTCCAACCGGCACGACAACTGGAACGCCTCCAGCGCCTCGACGTCGGTGATGCTGACGTATTGCGCGCGGCCGATGTCGTGCAGCCATGCGTGTTCCGGCCCGATGCCCGGATAGTCCAGACCGGCGCTGATCGAGAACCCTTCAAGGATCTGCCCGTCGTCATCCTGCAACAGATAGGTGCGATTGCCGTGCAGCACGCCGGGGCGCCCGCCTGTCAGCGACGCGCAATGCTCCATCTTGGCGTTCACGCCCTTACCGCCGGCCTCGACACCGATGATGTTCACGGATTTGTCGTCAAGGAACGGAAAGAAAAGCCCCATGGCGTTCGATCCACCGCCGATCGCTGCGATCAGCGTGTCCGGCAAACGGCCCTCGCCCTCTTGCTCTTCCAGCTGCCAGCGGACTTCTTTCCCGATGATCGACTGGAAATCGCGGACCATGGCGGGATAGGGGTGCGGCCCCGCGACCGTGCCGATGCAATAGAACGTGTCGCGCACATTGGTCACCCAATCGCGAAGCGCGTCGTTCATCGCGTCTTTCAGGGTGCCCCGACCGCTGGTCACAGGAATGACTTCGGCCCCCAACAGCTTCATCCGGAACACGTTGGGTGCCTGACGCTCGACATCATGCGCGCCCATGTAGACGATGCATTTCAACCCGAACTTGGCACAGACAGTGGCCGTCGCAACGCCGTGCTGGCCCGCACCGGTTTCCGCAATGATCCGCGTTTTCCCCATGCGGCGGGCCAGAATGATCTGGCCCAGAACATTGTTGATCTTATGTGCGCCGGTGTGGTTCAACTCGTCCCGCTTCAGGTAGATCTTGGCGCCGCCAAGATGCTTGGTCAGGCGGTCGGCGTAATACAACGGGCTGGGGCGTCCGACGTAATGCTTCCAGAGGTCTTCCATTTCCGCCCAGAATGTCGGGTCGGTCTTGGCAAATTCATACTGCTCTTCCAGCTCCAGGATCAGCGGCATCAGCGTTTCGGAAACGAACCGCCCGCCGAAATCGCCAAAGCGGCCATTCTCGTCGGGGCCGGTCATAAAGCTGTTGAATAGATCGTTCATAACGTCGCTCCCTATCAGGTCAGATCGCGTTTAAGGCCAATATGCGAAGGCGTAAAGCCACGCCTTTCATAGAATGCACGCGCACCATCATCATCCGGGCTGCGCCGCGCGGATGAAGTCGGCGATCATCGCCGCATCTTTGACGCCGGGCGCTGTTTCCACCCCCGACGACACGTCGATCTGTCGCGCGCCGGTCAGGCGGATCGCCTCTGCCACATTGGCTGCGGTCAGCCCGCCGGCCAGCATCCATGGCGTGGGCCAGCGCCGCCCGGCAATCAACCGCCAGTCAAAGGCAAGCCCGTTTCCGCCCGGCAAATCGGCCCCGCGCGGCGGTTTTGCATCAACCAGAATCTGGTCCGCAACGCGCATGTATTCGTCAAGCTGCGCCAGATCACCTTCATCCGCCACGCCCACCGCCTTCATCACCGGCAGGCCGAAACGGGCGCGCACCTGCGACACGCGCTCTGGCGACTCGTGGCCGTGCAGTTGCAACATATCCAGCGGAACGTTGTTCACGATCATGTCCAGCTCCGCGTCGCTGGCATCCACAGTCAGCGCGACCTTGGCCAGCCCCGCAGGCGTGTCGACCGCAAGCGCCCGCGCCTGCTGGATACTGACATTGCGGGGCGATTTTGCGAAGAACACAAAGCCGACATAGGCGGCACCGGAACTTGCGGCGGCAGTCACCGCCGCAGCGGTGCTCAATCCACAAATCTTAACTTTGATTACAGATGTCATAAAGAGCGTTTACCGCGCCCTTGCGCCATCCTCAAGCAGCGCGAGCACCTCATCTTTGCCCTCGGCCTTCTTGTCGCGCAGACGCGTCACTTCACGTTCCAGCCTGGCGACCTGCGCCTTGCCCTGCGTCGCCGCCGACCGGTGCTTGTACTCGCGTGCATATTCCCAGAAGAAACCGATCAGCAGACCGGCCGCGATGCCCGCAAAGATCACCAGAAACAACGGAACCTGCAACGTGAAATCACCGCCGACAACATCGGCCATTTCCTTCGGCAACAGGCCGACCGTCACCGGAACCCGGTTTGCAAGCGCCACAGTGATCAGACAAATCGCCAAGGCGAGCAGAAAAACGTAGCGGAAATAGCGCATCTAAAGTCCTACTTATTTGCCGTTAAGGCGGTCGCGCAACAACTTGCCCGTTTTAAAGAACGGCACATGCTTTTGCTCTACCTCGACCGACTCTCCGGTTCGGGGGTTGCGGCCTGTGCGTGCATCACGCTGCTTGACCGAAAAGGCCCCGAAGCCGCGCAACTCGACACGGTCACTATTCGCCATGGCGTCAATAATCTGTTCAAAGATAGTGTTCACGATACGCTCGACATCGCGCTGGTAAAGATGCGGATTTTCATCTGCGATCTTCTGAATCAATTCGGAACGGATCATCCAGAGCTTCTCCCATGTCATCTTTTGGTCGACTGACGACCTCATGTTTATCATAGGACTATAGGCGAGAACTTGGAGACGAGAAACAATATCACGCGCGTCTAAGCCAAAAATTGCACGCTAAAGCGCTGATCTGAGGCGATAATACGGCTTGCGCCCACCGGACAACATTTGCAGCCGCAGAAAATGCCGCAAGCAACCGCAGCAAGGAATGTCGTGAAAAACATTGATTCGGGCATGAAAAAACGGCCCCGTCGCTAAACGGGGCCGTCTGATTTCAGCTATCGCAGGTTGCGATTACTTGTCGCCCTTCAGAGCCGCGCCAAGGATATCACCCAAGGACGCACCGGAATCGGACGAGCCATACTGCTCGACGGCTTCCTTCTCTTCTGCGATCTCGCGTGCCTTGATCGACAGACCAAGACGGCGGGTTTTCGCATCGACGTTGGTCACGCGCGCGTCGACCTTGTCGCCTACGCCGAAACGCTCCGGGCGCTGCTCGGCACGGTCACGGGACAGATCGGAACGACGAATGAAGGATTTCATGCCCTCATACTCGACCTCGACGCCGCCCTCTTCGATCGCCGTCACGGTGACGGTGACGATGGAACCGCGCTTGACGCCATCAGTGGCACCCGCGAACGGATCGTCGCCCAGTGCTTTGACGGACAGGCTGATACGCTCTTTCTCGACGTCCACTTCGGTTACCACGGCGCGAACCATGTTGCCCTTGTGGTAATCGCCGATCACGTCCTCGCCACGGCCTTCCCATGTCAGATCCGACAGGTGAACCATGCCGTCGATGTCGGAATCGAGACCAATGAACAGACCGAATTCGGTGATGTTCTTGACTTCGCCTTCGACTTCGGTGCCGACGGGGTGTGTTTCTGCAAACACTTCCCATGGGTTGCGCATGGTCTGCTTGAGACCAAGGGAAACGCGACGCTTGGACGGATCGATTTCCAGAACCATGACTTCGACTTCCTGGCTTGTCGAAACGATCTTGCCGGGATGCACGTTCTTTTTGGTCCAGGACATTTCGGAAACGTGAACCAGACCTTCGACACCGGGCTCCAACTCGACGAATGCGCCGTAGTCGGTGATGTTCGTGACACGGCCTTTGTGCACCGATTCCAGCGGGAATTTCGCCTCAACGGCATCCCATGGATCGGACTGCAACTGCTTCATGCCAAGGCTGATGCGGTGCGTCTCTTTGTTGATCTTGATCACCTGAACCTTGATCGTCTCGCCGATCGTCAGGATCTCGGAGGGGTGGTTCACGCGACGCCATGCCATGTCGGTGACGTGCAGCAGGCCGTCAACGCCGCCCAGATCGACGAATGCGCCGTACTCGGTGATGTTCTTGACGACGCCATCAACGGTCTGACCTTCGGTCAGATTGCCGATGACTTCTGCACGCTGCTCGGCACGCGATTCTTCAAGGATCGCACGACGCGAAACAACGATGTTGCCACGACGACGGTCCATTTTCAGAATCTGGAACGGCTGCTTCAGACCCATAAGCGGGCCCGCGTCGCGCACGGGCCGCACATCGACCTGAGAGCCGGGAAGGAACGCAACAGCGCCGCCCAGATCAACGGTAAAGCCGCCTTTGACACGACCAAAGATTGCGCCGTCGACGCGGATCTCTTGCTCGTAAGCTTTTTCCAGACGGTCCCAGGCCTCTTCACGGCGCGCTTTGTCGCGGCTGATAGAGGCTTCGCCGCGGGAGTTCTCGACACGGTCAAGGAACACCTCGACCTCGTCGCCCACTTTGAGTTCCGCTTCTTCGCCTGGATTAGCGAATTCTTTCAGATCAACGCGGCCTTCCATTTTGTAGCCGACGTCGATGATGGCCTGACCCGCTTCAATCGCGATGACGCGGCCTTTGACAACAGAACCCTCTTCGGGTGTGTCAATCTCAAAGCTTTCCTTAAGAAGAGCTTCAAATTCGTCCATAGATGCTAGTGCCATGTGGTCTTGATTTCCTTTTCGTTCGTTATTTTTCTGGCCATGCGGTTGTCTCCGCCGGTCTTGGGATTCGGTTGGTCAAAGCGACGCCAGAAAAACAAACAGAAGGGCCGGTGGAAACCGACCCTGCTCTGATGCTCTGGTTCGTGGCTGTCACCGCCACTTCAACAGTCGCGCGTATAGGGCAATTCCTGCAAAGGATCAAGAGTGGAGAGTCATTCGGGGTCTGGTCCCCGCACCCGCTCGACCTCTGCGATCGCGGCCGCCACCGCCGCTGCGATGCCCATCCCCGAGGTATCCAGAACCACGGCATCCTCTGCGGGCTTCAACGGGGCTGTCGCCCGCTCGCTGTCGCGCGCGTCGCGTTCACGCAGATCGGCCAGCACACCCTCACGCGTCACATCGGCGCCATTGCCGGACAGTTCCAGAAAGCGCCGCTCTGCCCGCACCGCATCATTGGCGGTCACATAAAGCTTTACGTCGGCATCGGGGCAAATCACCGTTCCGATGTCGCGCCCGTCCAGCACCGCGCCGCCCATCCGGGCCGCAAACGCGTGCTGGAAATCGACCAAAGCCGCCCGTACCTCTGGTATCGCGGCCACCTTGCTGGCGGCCTGTGCCACCGCAGCTGTCCGCAGGTCATCACGCTGCAAATCCTCCGCCGTCAGCGTCCGGGCCGCATCCAAAGGGGCCTCGCCCTCCAGAACCCGCCGCCCGGTGGCGCGATACAGCAGGCCCGTGTCCAGATGGGCAAACCCGAAATGGGCCGCGACAGCCTTGGAAATCGTGCCTTTGCCCGCCGCCGCCGGCCCGTCTATCGCAACGGTGAACCTCACGCGCCCACGCGCTCCAGCCTGGCACCAAGCCGCGTCATCAGCGGCTCGAAGATCGGGAATGAGGTCACGATCGGCCCCGCGTCATCAACCGAGACCGGCGCGACCGACGCCATTCCCAGACACATGAAAGACATCGCGATCCGGTGATCTAGGAAGGTCGCCGCCACACCGCCGCCGGGCACATCGCGCCCCATGCCATGCACGGTCATTGTGTCCTCGGTCTCGTCCACGGTGACGCCATTGGCGCGCAGGCCTTTGACCATCGCGTCGATCCGGTCACATTCCTTCACACGCAATTCCTTGACGCCCAGCATCACGGTTTTGCCCGAGGCAAAGCTGGCAACAACCGACAGGATCGGGAATTCGTCGATCATCGATGCCGCCCGCTCCGGCGGCACCTCTACCCCGTGCAACCCAGCCGAAAACCGCGCCCGAAGGTCGGCCATAGGCTCGCCCCCCTCGATGCGCTCGTTCTCGTAGGTCAGGTCGGCCCCCATCTCGCGCAGCGTGGTGAACAGGCCCGCGCGGGTCGGGTTCAGGCCGATATTCGGGATCAGCACATCCGACCCCTCGACAATGATCGCGGCGCAAACCGGAAACGCCGCCGACGACGGATCACGCGGCACGGTGATCACCTGCGGCTGCAACTCGGGCTGGCCGGTCAGGGTAATCACGCGACCCTCGTCCGTTTGCTCTACCGTCACTTCGGCGCCAAAGCCCGCCAGCATCCGCTCTGTGTGGTCGCGCGTTGCCTCTTTCTCGATCACCACCGTTTTTCCCGGCGCATTCAGCCCTGCCAGCAAAACCGCCGATTTCACCTGCGCCGATGGCACCGGCACGACATAGCGCACAGGAACAGGCTGCGCCGCGCCGACGATGGTCATCGGCAGGCGTCCACCCTTGCGCCCGACGGCAACCGCACCGAACAGCGCAAGCGGGTCGGTCACCCGGCCCATCGGCCGCTTGCGCAGGCTTGCATCGCCGGTAAATGTCGCGGTGATCGGCGATGTCGCCATCGCCCCCATGATCAGCCGCACGCCGGTGCCGGCATTGCCGCAATCAATCACATTCTCCGGCTCTGCAAATCCACCGACACCGACCCCGCGCACGGCCCATTCGCCCGCCCCCAGATGGTCCACCTCGGCCCCGAAGGCCTGCATGGCTTTGGCTGTATCCAGAACATCCTGACCTTCCAGCAGCCCCGAAATCCGCGTTTCGCCCATGGCCATCGCGCCAAGGATCAACGACCGATGAGAGATCGACTTGTCCCCCGGCACATCCGCCACGCCGGTCAGCGGGCCGCATTTGCGGGACGTCATGGGAATAGGGGTGCCGTGGCCAGACATGGTAAATCCTCGATTCAGGGTCAGACGCGTGATACCGGATGCGCCCCGCCCGGTCCATCGCAGAAACAGGCCCTACTTTGTTCTAAAAATACTCGAAACCCGCGATCACAGCCGCCGGAACGTCAGATAATGCGGCACACGGTCCTCACGCAGGGCTTTTTGCTCGTATCGGGTGGAATACCAGTCTGCCCAAGGCTTGCGCCAATCCTCGGGGCCTTCGGCCAGCCACTCGAAATCATCGCGCGGGATCATTTCCTGCATCGTCTGGCGCACATAGTCCGGTATATCTGTCGCCACCCGGAAAATCGCGCCCGGCTTCAGCACGCGCGCCAACGGGTCCAGATATTCTCTGGTTACAAAGCGTCGGCGGTGGTGGCGTTTTTTGGGCCAGGGATCGGGATAGAGCAGAAACGCGCGGCCTATGCTGGCGTCCGGCAGCACGTCGAACAGATCCCGCACATCGCCCGGATGCACCAGCAGGTTATCCCCGCCTGCCTCGCGCACTTTTCCCAGCAGCATGGCGACCCCGTTGATGAACGGTTCCGCCCCGATAAAGCCGACATCGGGATTGCGCCCGGCCTGATGCACCAGATGCTCGCCGCCACCAAATCCGATCTCGACCCAGACATCGCGATCACCGAACAAGTGCCGCAGGTCCAGCGGGTTGCGCTCGGGGTTCTCTTCCCAGGTCACGCCGCCCAGCGTCAGCTCTTCCAGATCCTCTGCCAGAAACTCTTTCTGGCTGTCGCGCAGGGTCTTGCCCGCCAAGCGACCATAGAAATTGCGCCATGGCGCACCAGAGGCATGCTGTTTTCGGTTTGGTTTGTCAGACATGAAACGCAAAAGCCCCGCAAGATCGTTGCGGGGCTTCTGGATCAAGTCAGGGTGCAGGGTCAACCCCTGGAGGGGCCTTAGACGGCTTTCTTCAGCGCCTCGGCCAGATCGGTGCGTTCCCAACTGAAACCGCCATCGGCCTCTGGCGCGCGGCCAAAGTGGCCATAGGCAGAGGTCCGGCTGTAGATCGGGCGGTTCAGACCCAGATGCGTGCGGATACCCCGCGGGGTCAGGTCCATCACCTGGGCGACGGCGCGTTCGATATCTTCCTCGCGCACTTCGCCGGTGCCATGGGTGTCGGCATAGATCGACAGCGGCTTGGCCACGCCGATCGCATAGGACAGCTGGATCGTGCAGCGCGTCGCCATACCCGATGCCACCACATTCTTCGCCAGATAGCGCGCAGCATAGGCGGCAGAGCGGTCGACCTTTGTCGGATCTTTACCCGAGAACGCGCCGCCACCATGCGGGGCGGCGCCGCCGTAGGTGTCGACGATGATCTTGCGGCCCGTCAGACCCGCATCGCCATCCGGCCCGCCGATCACGAAAGTGCCGGTAGGGTTCACCCACCATTCGGTGTCTTCGGAAATCCAGCCCTCTGGCAGAACCTCGCGGATATAAGGCTCGACGATGGCGCGGATATCGGCGCTTGTCTGGCTTTCCAGCGCATGCTGCGTGGACAGCACGATCGAGGTCACGCCGACAGGCTTGCCGTTTTCATAGCGCAGCGACAGTTGCGACTTCGCATCGGGCCGCAGGGTCGGTTCCTGACCGGATTTGCGCACCTCTGCCAGACGCTTCAGGATCGCGTGGGAATACAGGATCGGGGCCGGCATCAGTTCCGCCGTTTCATCCACGGCATAGCCGAACATGATGCCCTGATCGCCTGCGCCCTCGTCCTTGCCCGACGCCGCATCCACGCCCTGCGCGATATGCGCGGACTGCGGGTGCAGATAGTTCGACACCTCGACCGTGTTCCAGTGAAAGGCGTCCTGCTCGTATCCGATGTCCTTGATGCAATCGCGGGCGATCTGTTCGACCTTGCCCAGATACTCCGTCAATTTGGTCTTGTCCGACAAACCGACTTCGCCGCCGATGACGACGCGGTTGGTGGTGGCGAAGGTCTCGCAGGCAACCCGCGCTTCTGGCTCTTCGGTTAGAAAAGCGTCCAGAACCGCATCGGAAATGCGGTCGCACAACTTATCGGGGTGCCCTTCGGAAACGGATTCCGAAGTGAAAATATAGTTCTGTCGTGACATGAAAGTGCTCCAATGTGTAAATCCGCCACGTCAGGAAGCCGTTGTGGCGGGTGCAGTCACGCGGATAGGGTCCGCAGCCCCCGGGGTCAATCGTTAAATCGGAACCGGACGCCCAACAAACCAAGTGCGCCCAGAATAAGCAACAGGATCAAGGGCGCATCGCCCGTCCGGCTGTAATATGTCGCAGGCAGCGCGGGCGGCAAGGGGCGGTCCAGCTTTCCCGCCACGTTCAGCGCCAGACTGCCCGTGACCCGCCCGCGGGCGTCGATCATCGCGGACACTCCGGTATTCGCGACACGCACCATCGGCAGGCCCTGCTCGATCGCCCGCATCCGGGCCTGTGCCAGATGCTGAAACGGGCCAGCAAGCCTGCCGAACCACGCATCGTTGGTCACCTGCAGCATCCAGTCGGGGCGTGCGGGGGCGGCATTGACGTCTTGCGGAAAGATCGCCTCGTAGCAGATCAGCGGCAGCACCCTGCCAAGCGTCCCCAGATCCAGCAATTCGGCGCCGGGGCCGGCTGAAAACCCGTATCCTTCGGCCTGCGCAAAGCTGCCGATGCCCAGACGCGACAGGATCGCGCCCTGCGGGATATATTCGCCGAACGGCACCAGATGGTATTTGTCGTATAGCTGCGTCACCGCCCCCGCCGGGTCGATCACGGCCAGACTGTTGTAGGCCAGCACACCCTCCTCGCGCAGAACGCCGAAGGCCACGGGGGCACCCTGCGCCGCCGATCCGATAACCGCCAGCGCATCCCCCGCATTGCCCAACCAATAGGGGATTGCGGTTTCAGGCCAGACCACCAGATCGGGGCGCGGGCCGTCCACAGCCGAGGTCAGGTCAAGCTGACGACGAAAGAACTCCGGCGCCAGATCGCGGTTCCATTTGTCGCGCTGCGGAACATTGGGCTGGACCATGCGGATCACCGGCGCACCCGGCGCGATCGCAGGGCTGACCAATGACGCGCCCCAAAGGCCAAACGCGACCAGAACCGGCACAGGCGCAAGGGCCCAAACCGGACCGCGCCGCAGCAGGACGGTTGAACAGGCAACCGCCAGCAGGGTCATGAACGTGATCCCGTGCGGCCCGATCACCGCGCCAAGCTGCGCTTGCGGGCTTTGCGTCCAGATGTAGCCGATCAAGGCCCAGGGGAAGCCGGTGAACGCATAAGACCGCAGCACCTCTGCCGCCGTCAGCAAAACCACAACGGCGGCAGCGCGGCTGACAACGCCGCGACCCAGCCAGTGCGACAGGCCAAAGGCCAGCCCCCAGAACAGCGCCAGACCGATCGACAAAAGCACCAAAGCAAAGGGCGCCATCCAGCCATGGCGGGCAATATCGACCAGAAACGGTTCGACGATCCAATGCAGCGAGACCGCGAAATATCCGGTGCCGCCAAGCCATCCGGTCACTGCAGCCTGGCGCGGGTTATCCGCCCGCAGCATCAGGGCAAACAACCCCGCAAACGCAAAAAGCGCCAGCCACGGCAGCGAAACAGGAACCTGCCCCGCAGCCGCAACGCCACCCGAAGCAACCGCCAGGCCCAGAACCTGCCAACGGGACCGCGCGGCGATCCATTCATCGGCCCGCCGCGCAAGGCTCACTCTGCCGCCTGCCCCGGCAACCTGACGCGCAACCGCTTGATCCGGCGCGGGTCCGCCTCGACAACCTCGAATTCCGGCCCGTCAGGATGCTGCACGATCTCGCCCCGCGCCGGAACGCGGCCCGACAGCATAAAGACAAGACCACCCAGCGTGTCGATCTCTTCTTCGTCAATCTCGTCGTGGGCCGTCAGGTTCATGCCGATCTCGGCCTCGAAATCCTCCAGCGGGGCGCGCGCCTGCGCCAGATAGACACCGGGCTTTTCGCGGGTCCAATAGCGGCCCTCGGCGATGTCGTGTTCGTCCTCGATCTCTCCTAGAACCTGTTCGATCAGATCCTCTAGCGTCACAAGGCCGTCCACCCCACCGTATTCGTCGATCACCAAAGCCATGTGAATACGCTCTGCCTGCATCTTTTGCAGCAAGATCCCGATGGGCATAGAGGGGGGGGCGAACAAAAGCGGGCGCACCATCTTGCGCAGGTTATACCGGCCACCGGTCGCGTCGAACCCGTGCTTCAGCGCCAGATCTTTCAGGTGGACAAGGCCGATCGGTGTGTCCAGCGTCCCGCTGTAAACCGGCAACCGCGTCAGCCCGCTTTCGCGGAACACATTGACCAGATCGTCTTTTTTGATGTCCACGGGAACAGAGACGATCTCGACCTTCGGAATCGCCACATCCTCGACCCGCATGCGGCGCAGGTTGACCATGCCAAGCAAAAACGGCGTCGACGACACATAGGCCGCGTCACCGTTTCCACTCTCGTCATCACTGTTATTGGGACTCAAGGCATCGAAAATGCGGCCTAGAAAACCGCGCTGCCTACTCTCGGTCGGGTCCTGCGCGCTAAGCGCTGCATTAGACCCCTCTTCAGAATCGCCCATCTTTCCTTTCCAGATCTCAAAAAACGGCCGTAAATGGCCCTGTGTCAATATGGGTCGGGCACCCCGAGAGTTGCAAGTATCGCAACCTCTGTTCCCTCCATCAATGTCGCATCTTTTTCGTCAATGTGATCATAACCCAACAAATGCAACACACCATGACACAAAAGATGCAGAACATGATGTCGCATCGGCCGCCCCGCATCGGCGGCTTCACGCGCGCAAGTCTCGTAGGCGATGGCAATATCGCCCAGTTCGACCAGCATGCCGCTTTTGTCCGGCGCGGGCAACTCGGGCGCTTCGCCTGCGTCCTCGGCTGCGCGTTCCTCTGATGGCCAGGACAGCACGTTGGTCGGAACCGGCTTTCCCCGGAATTCGGTGTTCAGAACCGCGATCCGCGCATCGTCGCATCCCAGAAGGCTGATCTCGAACGCCTCGGGGTCCATGCCAAGATGGGTCAGGGTGGCCGCAGCGGCAAGATCGGCCAGCTCTTCCAGGCTGGCCTTTTCCCACTGATCGGCCTCGATCAGCGTATCAACAAGATCAGACATCTTCGGTTTCGTATGCCTCGATGATCCTGGCGACAAGGGAATGCCGCACGACGTCTTTCGACGTGAAGTAATTGAATGCGATCCGGTCGATACTGCCCAGCAACCGTTCGGCATCGGCCAGCCCGCTGGACACCCCGCGCGGCAGGTCAACCTGCGTGCGGTCCCCCGTGATAACCATGCGGCTTCCCTCTCCCAGACGGGTCAGGAACATCTTCATCTGCATAGAGGTCGCGTTCTGCGCCTCGTCCAGAACAACAAAGGCGTTGGACAGGGTGCGGCCGCGCATGAAGGCCAGCGGCGCAATCTCGATCTGCTTTTCCTCGATCAGCTTTTGCACCTGCTTGCTTGGCAGAAAGTCGTTCAGCGCATCGTAAAGCGGCTGCATATAGGGGTCGACTTTTTCCTTCATGTCGCCAGGCAGAAAGCCCAGACGCTCTCCGGCCTCGACGGCGGGACGCGACAGGATAATCTTGTCGACATGCCCGCCAATGAACATCGACACCCCTACGGCAACGGCCAGATAGGTCTTGCCTGTGCCCGCAGGCCCGATCCCGAAGGCAAGCTCGTTGGAAAACAGCGACTGGACATAGGCCTTTTGCGCGTCGGTGCGCGGTTCGACCAACTTCTTACGGGTCTTGATTTCGACCTTGTCCGCATCCGCCTTGAACAATTCGATCTGATCACCGTCACGAATGCCGGTTCCTCTGGCCGAATCGCCCATGCGAATAACGCCGTCGATATCACCGCTGTCGAATCCGCGCCCGGCCTCCAGCCTTTGATACAGTTGTTCCAGCACTCCGCAGGCACGAGACCTTGAATCCTCTTCGCCGATCACGACCAGAACATTACCGCGTCTGATAATCTGAACGGCCAGCTTCTGCTCGATCTGCGCCAAATTGCGGTCAAACTCGCCGCAGAGGTCGATCAGCAACCTGTTGTCGGGAAATTCCAGAAGCGTTTCGATAACGTCCTGGGGCGAAGGGAACGGCGTCAGCGGGCTGGTAACCAATGAAATCTCCCTTGGAAAAGATCTGTATTCCCAATCGTGGCCCACCCGTGGTTCCACTACAAGGGGCGAACCGGAATTGTCATGGATTAGATACAAAAATGGCCGCAAGGGGGTCCCTCGCGGCCACATTTTCAGGCGATATAATAGCCGTTAGATCGGGTCGGCAATCGTCGAGCCCTCTTTGAACGGGCCGACCGCCGTGCTGGCCGGACCCGCACCAGAGCAGACCGGCTTGCCGTAGGGGTCAAGCCGTGCCGACAGATAGCCTTCGACGCCATCGTCGATGATCCAGTGATCGCAACCCTCGGGGTCGATCCAGACACCGGCGACAAGCTGGCTCAGGTGTTTCTTGTCGGTGCCGCCATCGACGGTCTTGTCGGTCCCACGCGGGTCTTCGACAAAGTCACCACCACAGGCAGACACCATGACAACCGCTGCAAGCGCACCAAGGAATTTTACATGTTTCATTGTTCAGGTCCTTTAGCGGATGCAGATAATTTCGACACGACGGTTCTGGGCCATTCCGGCCTTCGTTCCGTTGGTCGCACGCGGCTGACGTTCGCCATAGCCCTGCACAGAAATCAGATTGGCGCCAAGCCCCTTGGCAACACGGGCAACGGCCTCTGCGCGATTGCGCGACAGGCGCATGTTGTATTCGTCACTGGCGCGGCTGTCGGTGTGGCCGATAACGGTATAGGCCCGTGCGTTCGCCTGACGGAAAAAGCTTTCGAGCCGCGCGCGGCCGCTTGCCGAAATCGCGTATTTGTCGGTCGCGAAGAGCTGGTCTGTCGGCATCACGCCGCATACCTGCCCGCGGTGGCAGATCGGGTTTCCATTCCGGTCAAGACGGATATCCATGAAGCCTTCGGCGCCATCATCCATCACCCAATGCTCGCATCCATCCGGGTCGATCCAGATGGTCGGAACATAGGCTTCGTCCGTGTTTTTCTTGGGCTTGGCTGCGGCCTCGCCCCCCGAAATCGCAAGAGCCACAACTGCGGCGGACACGCCAACCATTGCGACCCGAAATGCTTTGGATATCTGTGTCACCACCGCGTCCGTCCTCTTCAAAATTACTAAAATGCGCTTGGTTTGGTGCTATACCAGCGCCCACGCCCTACATGTGTTGGACTTTAACAAAGTCCGCCGGCAAGTGAAGCAACATTTACCACATATTGTATCCAAACGCGAAACATTCGACGAAAGAAGGTATCACTGTTCCCTGGGCGACCTAATTTTGACACAATTCCCGAACCGGCACCGGGCATAAATTTCCCGCATTCGACCTAAAGCAGCACCCCACCAAGCGAATTGCGCTCGGTTCCGGTGATTCTTACGCGCCGGACATCGCCCACCTTGGCGTCGCCCCGCGCCACATGGACCGCATGCAGGTAATCCGACTTGCCCACCAGCTGCCCCTCCAGTCGCCCCTCTTTCTCGAACAGGACATTCACGTCACGGCCGATCATACCGCGCTGGATCTCGTGCTGCTGGCTGGTCAAAAGCGCCTGCACCCGCTGCAACCGCTCGTCCATCACGGCCTCGTCCACCGGCGCGCGTTCTGCTGCGGGGGTGCCGGGGCGCGACGAGTATTTGAACGAATAGGCCTGCCCATAGCGGACCTCCTCGATCAGCGCCAATGTCGCCTCGAAATCGGCATCGGTCTCGCCGGGGAACCCGACGATAAAGTCGCTGGATAAAAGAATATCGGGCCGCGCAGCGCGGAAACGCTCGATCAGCCGCAGATAATCGTCTGCGGTGTGTTTGCGGTTCATCCCCTTCAGGATCTTGTCCGACCCGGATTGCACCGGCAAATGCAAATAGGGCATCAGCTTGGCGCAGGTTCCATGCGCCTCGATCAGCGCCTCGTCCATGTCGTTGGGGTGGCTGGTGGTAAAGCGGATTCGCTCCAGCCGGTCGATGTCATTCAGCGCCCAGATCAGTCGCGCCAGGCTCCAGCCGTCGCCATCCGTTCCGCCGTGGTAGGCATTGACGTTCTGCCCCAGCAACGTGATCTCGCGCACGCCACGCTCCACCAACTCCTGTGCTTCGCGCAGAATACGGTCCGCCGGGCGGCTTACCTCTGCCCCGCGCGTATAGGGCACGACGCAGAAGGCGCAAAACTTGTCGCAGCCTTCCTGCACCGTCAGAAACGCCGACGGACCGCGGGCCAGCTTTACCCGCTTCGGCAACAGCTCGAACTTGTCCTCTTCGGGGAAGTCCGTGTCCAGCGCGGTCTCGCCCAGGCGCAGGCGCGCCTCCATTGCGGGCAGGCGGTGATAGCTTTGCGGGCCAACAACCAGATCAACCATCGGCTGGCGGCGCATGATCTCTTCGCCCTCGGCCTGCGCAACACAGCCCGCGACCGCAATCTTCAGATCGGGCTTTGCATCATGCAGCGGCTTCAGCCGCCCCAATTCGGAATAGACCTTTTCAGCCGCCTTTTCGCGGATGTGGCAGGTGTTCAGCAGGATCATATCCGCCTCGGCCATATCGGTGGTGGTTTCATACCCGGACGGGCCCAGCGCCTCTGCCATGCGCTCGGAATCGTATACATTCATCTGGCACCCGTAGGTCTTGATGAAGAGTTTCTTTGCATCTGCCATGATATAGACCCCGCCGTGGAATAAGCGCCGCGTTCTACATCCTCCGCCGCTCGCGTGCAACGCTTGCAATGCAGCCCGATTTGACCGAGTTTGCCCGAAAGCCGACAAAGGACCTGTTCTTCTTATGCGTTACAGTAGCTTGACCGATTTCCTCTCGAAGGGCGCTGTCGCATTGGCCAAAGGCCCTGTCGCGCTGATTTTCATCGAGGATGCGGTCGAGGTCGACACAACAATCCGCCACCACCAGCAGGCAGGGTTTACCGAGGTTCTGGTCTTCGTCCATGACCAGATCGAAATCCCCCAGCCGCTGGAAGACACGGTGCACCGCATCACCTGCCAAACCCATGCCGACGGGGCTGTGACCGACGCGGTCAATGCCATCATCAACGCAGCCCCCGGCCTCTGGCTTTATTACTGTTTCAACACGGAATACCTGTTCTACCCGTTTTGCGAGACCCGCAGCATCGCAGAGATGCTGGCCTTCCACACAGAAGAGCGCCGCGACGCCATGCTGACCTATGTGGTCGACCTTTATGCGCCCGATCTGTGGGAAACCCCGAATGCCGTCAGCCTGGAAAGCGCGCTGATGGACCGATCGGGCTATTATGCACTGGCGCGAAATGACGCGAGGGGGAACCCGAAGGAGCGGCAGTTGAACTTCTACGGCGGCCTGCGCTGGCGGTTCGAGGAACATATCCCGCAAGCGCGGCGCAAGATCGACCGCATCGGACTGTTCCGCGCGAAAAAAGGCCTCACGCTTTTGCCGAACCACGTCTTCAACGACGAGGAGTATAATACCTACGCCTGCCCCTGGCACAACAACATCACCGCCGCGATCTGTTCGTTCCGCACCGCCAAAGCCCTGAAATCCAACGCGGGTTCGATGTTCGAAATCGAAACATTCCAGTGGCACAACTCGACGCCCTTCGAATGGACCTCGCAACAGCTTCTGGATCTCGGCCTGATGGAACCCGGCCAGTGGTTCTGATCTGGCGGAACGCAGAGGTGTCAGAACGTCCGTCAGCCCGGAACAGCGCGGATCTTGCCCGTCTTCTCGGAAAAAATACTCTCGCGCGAAGCGCATGATCGCACGAAGTGCTGATAGGAATGGCGCAGAATGCGCCTCTGCCGGATCAAACGCGCTTCAGCCGGATAACCACATCCACCTTGGCGATTTCGGTTCCGTCCGGTGCCTTGGGCAGACGTGAGATTTCCAGCTGATCCGCAGGGGCGTCGGTCAATTCCGCAGTATCTTCCCAATAGAAATGCGGGTGATCGTCCATTCGGGTGTCAAAATAGGACTTTGTGCCGTCAACGGTCACTTCCTGCATCAGGCCCGCGTCGCAAAAGGCCCGCAGGGTATTATAGACGGTCGCAAGGGAAACAGCCTCTGCCGTGTCCAGGGACGCGGCATGCAGACTTTCGGCGGTCACATGCCGGTTCTGCCCGTCCCCTACCAGCAACGTCGCCAAAGACAGACGCTGGCGCGTCGGGCGCAGTCCTGCCTCTGCCAGCCATCGGGTTCCACGGGTGATTGCGTCGGACGTCATGGTCATCGTTGTTTTCCCTACTCTGTGACTAATATAGGGTGCCTATGGCCCATGTTTCAAATGAAAATAGGTCGCGACTGCGATGCCCCTATGGAACGCGGCCCACTTGCCACCTGTCGGACCACGGTGTTACACGATAAAAAAGCAGTACAGTAACGGCAAAGGGGCAGGCACAATGGCGAATTTTCCAACGAGCTTTGGCAAGGAAGACCTTCTGAAGTGCGCACGGGGCGAACTTTTCGGCGCGGGCAACGCGCAGTTGCCGCTTCCCCCGATGTTGATGATGGACCGGATCACCGACATCAGCGCGGACGGTGGCGAACACGGCAAAGGCCATGTGGTCGCCGAATTCGACATCACGCCGGACCTGTGGTTCTTCGAATGCCATTTCCCCGGCAACCCCGTGATGCCCGGCTGTCTGGGGCTTGACGGCCTGTGGCAGTTGACCGGGTTCAATCTGGGCTGGCGCGGCTGGCAGGGTCAGGGATTTGCCCTGGGCGTGGGCGAGGTGAAGCTGACCGGCATGGTCACCCCCGCCCGCAAGATGATCACCTACTACGTCGATTTCACCCGCGTGATCGACCGCCGCCTGAAGATGGGCGTGGCAGACGGACGGGTAGAAGCGGACGGTGAAGTCATTTACCAAGTCAAAGACATGAAAGTCGGCCTTGCCGCAGCCGAGGCCTGATTTCTTCGAATTTCTACCAACTGGGAGACCGCCTATGCGTCGCGTTGTCATTACAGGGTTGGGCATCGTCTCTTCGATCGGCAATTCCGCCGACGAGGTGACGGCCTCGCTGAAAGCCGGAAAATCCGGCATTCGTCATTCCGCCGATATGGCCGAACACGGGTTCCGCAGCCAGATCAGCGGACAGCCCGATATCGACGTGGCCGAGCATATCGAAAAGCGCACGTTGCGCTTCATGGGACCGGGAGCCGCCTATGCGCATATTGCGATGCAGCAGGCGATTGCCGACAGCCGGCTGGAAGAGTCCGACATCTCGAACCCGCGCACCGGCCTGATTGCCGGTTCTGGCGGACCGTCCACATCGAACCTGTTCGCGGCGCATCAGATCGTCCTGAAAACCGGCAGCCCGAAACGCATCGGCCCGCTTATGGTGCCGCGCGGCATGTCCTCGACGGTATCGGCGAACCTGTCGACCGCGTTCAAGATAAAGGGCCTGAATTACTCGATCACCAGCGCCTGTTCGACCTCGCTGCATTGCATCGGGTCTGCGGCAGAGCAGATCCAGTTCGGCAAGCAGGACGTGATGTTCGCGGGCGGCGGCGAAGAACTGGACTGGACCCTGTCCTGCCTGTTCGACGCGATGGGCGCGATGTCCTCGAAATTCAACGACACACCGGAAAAAGCATCCCGCGCCTTTGACGCGAACCGCGACGGTTTTGTCATCGCGGGCGGCGGCGGCATCGTCGTTCTGGAGGAACTGGAACACGCAAAGGCCCGCGGCGCCAAGATCTACGCCGAGGTGACGGGATACGCTGCGACCTCTGACGGGCACGACATGGTTGCCCCCTCGGGCGAGGGCGGCGAACGCGCGATGCGTCTGGCACTGGACACCCTGAAGGACCGCAAGGTCGGCTATATCAACGCCCACGGCACCTCGACCCCTGTCGGCGATGTCGGCGAGGTTCAGGCGGTGCGCCGTGTCTTTGGCGAAGGGTCCACCCCGCCGATCAGTTCGACCAAGTCGATGACCGGCCACTCTCAGGGGGCCACCGGTGCCCAGGAGGCGATCTATTGCCTGCTGATGCTGAAGAACGACTTCATCGCGCCGTCGATCAATGTCGAAACCCTTGACCCCAATCTGGCCCCTGCCGAAATCGCCATCAGGCGGGTGGACAATGCAGGGCTTGATACGGTGATGACCAACAGCTTCGGCTTTGGCGGCACCAACGGGTCCATGTTGATGAGTAAATACCATGGGTGATCAGTTGCAGGGCAAACGCGGCCTTATCATGGGCGTCGCGAACGAGCGGTCCATCGCATGGGGCATCGCCAAGGCAATGGCCGAGGCCGGCGCAGAGCTGGCGTTCACCTATCAGGGCGAGGCCTTCGGCTCTCGGCTTGCGCCACTGGCCGCGACCGTCGGGTCGGATTTCATGGTTGATGTCGACGTCACCGACGACGCCTCGCTTGATGCGGCGTTCGAACAGTTGGGCGCGCGCTGGCCCACGATCGACTTTGTCGTCCATGCCATCGCCTTTTCCGACAAGACCGAGTTGACGGGGCGGTTCCTGAACACCAGCCGTGCCAATTTTAAGCAAACAATGGATATTTCAGCCTATTCTCTGGTCGAGGTGGCGCGTCGCGCGCATCCGCTGATGGTCGAGAACGGCGGCACGATCCTGACCCTGACCTATCAGGGCTCAAACCGCGTCACGCCGTTCTACAACGTCATGGGTGTGGCCAAGGCGGCGCTGGAATCCACCGTGCGGTATCTGGCGAATGATCTGGGACCAGAGGGCATTCGCGTGAACGCCATTTCCCCCGGCCCTATGAAAACGCTGGCCGGGGCGGCGATCGGCGGCGCGCGCAAAACGTATAAGCACACCGACATGAACGCGCCGTTGCGCAGCAATGCCACGCTAGAGGCCGTCGGCGGCACGGCGGTTTATCTTGCCTCTAACGCGGGCGCCTGCACCACAGGCGAGATCATCCGCGTCGATGGCGGCTATCATGTGCTGGGTATGCCCCAAAGCGAGAACCTGTAAACCCCGCCCCGGGCCGCGGCGCGATTGTCGCTGCGGCCCGCCGGTTTCGCCCCTTGTCGCGGAAGCCGCTGATAAAATCACCTTACCTGCGCCCCATTGCCGCCCCAAACGAGTGTAATTCTGCGGCCGATGACACACGGCTCGGGCATATCGTTATGATCGCATTCTTCAGCTCGGCTGCTTTGCTGACCTATACAATCTACAGTTTCCGGGCCGGTTTTCCGCGTCTGGGGCGCCCCGATATTGTCGGTCTTGATGTCGAGGGGATCTTGTTGGCGCTGGTCGCGATTGTCGCGGCCTGTGCTGTGTTCGGGCCGATGCTGGGCGTCGCTCTGGCGCTTGCCGTGGCGCTGCACGAACTGGGTCATGTCGTTGCCTACCGCCTGATCGGCCATACCGATGCGCGCTTTCGCCTGATCCCGCTGATAGGCGGGGTGACGATTTCCAAACGATCCCCCGACACCCAGGCCGGGGATTTTTTCGTCAGCCTGATGGGGCCGGGCTTCTGCCTTGCGCCCATGGCACTGGCCTATGCGTTGTCGGATATGACCTATGACATGGCGCCTGGGATGTCAGATATGCTGCTGACCTTCGCCGTCGCCACCGGAGCACTGAATTTTCTGAACCTTTTGCCGTTCTGGCCGCTGGATGGCGGGCATTGCGTGCGCCTGCTGATGGACACCTTCGCGCCGCGACTGGCGCCCGCGTCCACAATCGCGATGAGCGCCGCTTTCGCGGTCGGGGCGCTCTGGATCAAATCCCTTATGTTGTTCCTATTCGCGCTGATCGGCGCGAAAAGCATCATCAGGGCGAATGAAACCGCAAGCAGTCGGCACCCCATGTCGCTGCGCTGCGCCCTTCTGGCAGGCGGCGCCTATCTTGCAACCGGCATGGCGCATCTTTTCGCGGGCTCCTGGCTGCTGCTGCAATTGCTCTAGTTGCCCTTGCCCAGAGTTTCCGCCTTCAGTTTGTTGCGCAGATCTTGCTGACCCTTCTGGAATCCCTCTGCATCACCGAAATCCAGAAACGAGGCATAGCGACCATGCACCCCCGCCACGCGCGAGGCGTGCTTGATCGGGCACCAGTATTGCTCTGTTCGCGCTGCGATTTCGGTGACAAAGGCCAGCACCCCGTTGCCATAGCCGCAATAGGCGCAGTTCAGCTTTTGCAGCGTGTTGAGGTAGGCAAGGCTGCCGCGGTCCAGAAAGATATAGTCCTTTCGCCGGACCTTGCCGATCCCGTAGACCGGAAAACACACGAATTGATAGACCGACGCAACCAGATCCAACAGCACAAGCGGCACGATGACGCCGTAGATGAAAGGAGCGGTCAGAAGCGTCAGAAACCGGGTCTCTTTCAGGAATGCGCCAAGCCCGACCTTGAACTGCTTTTGCCGTAGACGAACGTCGGCCTCGAACACCACCTTTCGCTTTTCGATGGTATATCGGAACTCTTTGCGCTTTTCTTCCAGTTCGGATTCCACCGCATTTTGCAGGGCTTTCATCCGCTCCATCAGGTCGCGCAGGCTGTCTGGCATGTCCTTATCCTTTGTTCACGGACCGAGGACATCGTGGCACAGGCCGATGATGGCTCGGACAGGGTTTTCCCCAACCTACACCAAAACCGGCCCGTGTGCGTTGATATGCGCCTAGTTGATCGCAATCATCTCGATGTCAAAGGTCAACGTCTTGCCCGCCAGCGGGTGGTTGGCATCCAGCGTGATCTCGTCCTCGTTTACCGCAGAAATCATCACCGCCATCTGCTGCCCCGTTGGGGTCTGCACCTGAAGCGCAGTTCCGACTTCCAAAGGAATATCGTCTGGAAATTGATCGCGCGGAACAGCCTGCATGCCTTCTTCGTGGCGCGGGCCATAGGCATCTTCCGGGGCGATGGTTACGGTTTTCTTGTCGCCCACGGCCATACCGGGGATTACGACATCAAGGCCGGGAATAACCTGGCCGGAACCGACGGTAAATTCCAACGGGTCAAGCCCGGCGGAACTGTCAAAGGTGGACCCGTCGATCAGGGTTCCAGTGTAATGCAAGCGAACAGTATCTCCGGGCTTTGCCTGAGTCATTAGTGTCTCTCCGAGGTGGGGAATGGGTGGATCGAGGCCGCACTCTGCGGGTGCTCGGGGTTCATGCCCCAGCGTGTCAAATGTCGGCGGCGATGTAAACAGCCCTGCGCTCCTTCTGTCGCTGCGCGTCCGGGGCCACTCTTGTCATTTCAACTCTTTTCCCCGCCCCCCTCTCCGTGCAACTCTGCACCCAACCGGAGGACCCAATGCCCATCACCACCTGCATTTTCGACGCCTATGGAACGCTGTTCGATGTCAGCTCTGCCGCAAGACGCGCCGCCGGGGAACCGGGGCGCGATGCCCTTGCCGGGGTCTGGCAGAAACTTGCGGGTGACTGGCGCCTGAAGCAACTGCAATACACATGGCTGCGCACAATCACCCAGGAGCACACCGATTTCTGGGTGGTCACCCAGGATGCGCTGGACTGGGCGATGGAGGCCGCAGGGCTGGACGACCCCGAACTGCGCGAGCGGCTTCTGGCGCTTTACTGGGAGCTGGCCGCCTATCCCGAAGCACCCGCGATGCTGGCCCGCCTGAAAGCCGCCGGCATGACCTGCGCGATCCTGTCCAACGGCGCACCCGCGATGCTGGAAGGCGCCGTCGACAGCGCGGGGCTTGAGATCTATCTGGACGGTGTTCTGTCGGTGGAACGTGTCGGACTATTCAAGCCGCATAAATCCGTCTACGACCTTGTCGGGGCAGAATTTCACTGCACACCGGATCAGGTTCTGTTTGTGTCGTCCAATGGCTGGGACGCCGCCGGATCGGCAGGATACGGGTTCAACACGGTCTGGGTGAACCGCGCAGGTGATCCGGTGGACCGGCTGGCGCACAGGCCGCAGCATATCCTGCCCGATCTGACAACACTTCCTGAACTGGCGGCGTCTTTATGAACTCGACCTTTACCACATCCGACGGCATCACCCTGAACTACTCGGACGAGGGGCAGGGCAAACCGGTTCTGTGCCTTGCGGGCCTGACACGGACGGGGCAGGATTTCGATTATGTCGCGCCGCACCTGAAGGGCATCCGCCTGATCTGCATGGATTATCGCGGTCGCGGGGCGTCGGGTTGGGCCGATCCGTCTACCTACACCATCCCGGTCGAGGCGCGGGACGCACTGGAACTGCTTGACCATGTCGGGCTGGCGAAAACCGCCATTCTGGGCACATCCCGTGGCGGATTAATCGCCATGTTGCTGGCCGCAATCGCGCCGGACCGTCTGACGGGCATCGCCCTGAACGACATCGGCCCCGAGCTCGCGCCAGAGGGGCTGGCGGTTATCACAGACTACATCGGTCGCCGCCCGAGCCAGCACTCCTATGCCGAAGCGACAGAGGCCCGCCCGGCCCAGATGACGGGCTTTGCCAATGTGCCCGTGTCCCGCTGGGAAGACGAGGTGCGCCTGCATTTCCGGCAAGAGGCCGACGGCCTGCACCTGACCTATGACCCCAAGCTGCGCGATGCGGTGCTGGACGCGGGCGCGCAACCGGCCCCCGATCTGTGGCCGCTGTTCGACGCGATGGCGGGTCTGCCGCTGGCGCTGATCCACGGGGAAAACTCTGACCTTCTGGTTGATAGCACCGTGCAGGAGATGCAGCGCCGCCGCCCCGATCTGATCTATGCCCGCGTCCCCGACCGCGCCCATATTCCGTTTCTGGACGAACCCGAAAGCCTTGCCGCGCTGCATAAATGGCTGGATGCCCTCGCATGAACATCGCCATGATCGAGGCCGCCGCCCTGCGCCTGAAGGATCGCGCGCGCCGCACGCCGCTGCTGTCCTCGCCCTTTCTGGACGAGATCGCGGGGCGCCGCGTTTTCGTGAAGCCAGAGTGCTTGCAACACACCGGATCGTTCAAGTTTCGCGGCGGCTGGTCTGCGGTCAGCGCCCTGCCCGATGACATCCGGCGGAACGGCGTCATCGCGTTCTCGTCGGGCAACCACGCGCAGGGCATCGCCCTTGCGGCCCGCGAACACGGCATTCCCGCCGTAATCATCATGCCCGCAGATGCGCCGCGCACCAAAATCGACAACACCCGCGCGCTGGGGGCCGAGGTGGTGCTATACGACCGCGCCACCGAGGACCGCGACGCGATCGGCGCGACCCTGTCCGCCGCGCGGAACCTGACATTGATAAGGCCCTACGACGACGGCCAGGTGATTGCCGGACAGGGAACAATCGGGCTGGAAATCGCCGAACAGGCCACAGAACTGGGGATCAGCGGCGCTGATGTGCTGGTGTGTTGCGGTGGCGGCGGCCTGACATCTGGCATCGCACTGGCGCTGGAGGCCCGCGCGCCGCACCTGCGCGCCCGCCCGGCAGAGCCAGAGGGCTTCGACGATGCCGCACGGTCGCTGGCCATGGGGACGATCCAGCGCAACACACGCCTCTCGGGGTCGTTGTGCGACGCGATTGTCACCCCGCAACCCGGCGATCTGACCTTTCCGATCATGAAACGCCTGTGCGGGCCGGGCTTGGTGGTGTCGGACGATGAATGCCTGCGTGCCATGGCATTGGCCTTTGACCGGCTGAAGATCGTCATTGAGCCGGGTGGTGCCGTGGCGCTGGCAGCGGCGCTGTTCCGTGCCGACCAGATCGAGGGTGAGGCGGTGATCGCCGTGGCCAGCGGCGGCAACGTCGACGCGGATGTGTTCCAAAGGGCCCTGACCTTGTATGCCTGACAGAAATTTAGTTGACATTGCCAACTAAATTGAACCATAAACCCGTTCAGGGAGGATTCTATGCGCGCACATTCCACCACAGCCGCCTTCGGGGTGATGCATTGAGGGTCGCCGATCTGGGCGATGTCCGCCTGAACTACCGCATCGACGGCGATACCGATGGCGCGCCTGTGGTATTCGCCAATTCGCTGGGCACCGATCTGCGCCTGTGGGACGACGTTGTGCCGTTGCTGCCAAAGGGCCTGCGGATCATCCGGTTCGACAAGCGCGGGCATGGTCTGTCGTCCTGTCCCGATGCGCCCTACACCATGGGGGCGCTGATACGTGATACGGAGCACCTGCTTGACCATTTGAACGTGCGCGACTGCGTTTTTGTCGGCCTGTCCGTCGGCGGCATGATCGCGCAGGGGCTGGCCGTGAAACGGTTGGACCAGATCCGCGCCTTGGTGCTGTCGAATACCGCCGCGAAAATGGGCACAAAAGAGATGTGGCAAAGCCGCATTGATGCCGTGAACGCGGGCGGGATCGAACCGATTGCCGATGCGGTGATGCAGCGCTGGTTCTCGAAATCCTTCCTGACTGACCCAAGCCTGACCGCCTGGCGCAACATGCTGACCCGCACGCCCGCCACCGGATACGCCGGTTGCTGCGCCGCGATCGCGAACACCGATTTCTATACACCCACGTCGGGGCTGACCCTGCCCACCCTTGGCATCGCCGGATCGGAAGACGGGGCAAGCCCGCCCGATCTGGTGCGCGAAACTGTCGACCTGATCAAAGGCTCTCGGTTTCATCTGATGCGCGGCGTGGGCCACCTGCCCTGCGTCGAAAACCCGGTTGAATATGCCGAAGTGCTGACCAGATTTCTAAAGGAGATCGGACATGTCTGACCGTTTCAACGACGGCATGAAAACCCGCCGCACAGTTCTGGGCGACGCCCATGTCAACCGCGCCGAGGCCGCCAAGACCCCGTTTGACGCGCCGTTCCAGACGCTGATCACCGAAGGCGCGTGGGGAACGGTCTGGACCTCTGACAAGATCACCCTGCGCGAACGATCCATGCTGACGCTGGCCCTGCTGGCCGCGACCGGCAATTTCGAGGAAATCGCCATGCACATCCGCGCCACCGCGAACACCGGTGCCAGCAAGGATGACGTGATGGAGGCGATGATGCATGTCGCCATCTATGCGGGTGTGCCGAAAGCCAACCATGCGATCAAGATCGCAAAAGCAACCTATGCCGAAATGGAGGCCGCCAATGACTGACCTTGGCTCATTGATCCCGCGCAACCGCGAGATGCACCCCCCCGCCTATGACACCGAATACAAGACATCCATCGTCCGCTCGCCCAACTTGCCGCTTTTGTCGATGGACAGCACCATGACAGAGGAAACCGGCCCGCGTTTCGGCCATAACCTGTTGGGCGCGCTGGACAACAACCTGATCCTGAACTGGACCAAGGGCGCCGCCCCCGCCATTGGTGAACGCATCCTGATGCATGGCCGCGTTCTGGACGAAAACGCACGCCCCGTGCCGCACACGCTGGTTGAAATCTGGCAGGCCAACGCCGGCGGGCGCTATCGCCACGTCAAAGACGGCTATCTGGCACCTTTGGACCCCAACTTTGGCGGGTGCGGCCGCACGATCACCGACGAGAACGGGTACTACGAATTTCTGACGATCCGCCCCGGTGCCTACCCCTGGCCGAACCGTGGCAACGACTGGCGCCCGATGCATATCCACATCTCGATCTTCGGCACCGGGTTCGGCCAACGCCTGATCAGCCAGATGTATTTCGAAGGCGACCCCCTGATTGCCCGCTGCCCGATCGCCGCGACGATCAAGGACCGCAGCCAGTTGGACCGCCTTGTGGCCCCCCTGGACATGAGCAAATCAAAGCCGCTGGATTTTCTGGCCTACAAGTTCGACATCGTCCTGCGCGGTCGCCGCCAGACCATGTTCGAGAACAAGAAAGAGGGGATGTAGCATGGTGCAATCACTTGGAACCCTGAACGAGACGCCCTCGCAGACCGGCGGCCCCTATGTGCACATCGGCTGCATCCCAACCTTTGCCGGCCTAAAGGGCGTCTACCCCGAAGATCTGGGCACCCGCGCGATTGAAGACGGCGCAAAGGGCCCGTTGATCGCGATCACCGGTTCTGTCTATGACGGCACCGGCTGGGCGCTGCGCGACGCGATGATCGAAAGCTGGCAACCGGATGCCGCCGGCCTGTTCGCGGGGCAGACGGGCGCCGACCCTGCGGTCAACGGCTTTGCCCGTTTCGCCGCCGATGGCACAAGCGGAGAGTTCACGTTGAACACCGTGAAGCCGGGCAAAGTGGCCTTGCGCGGCGGAGGGTTTCAGGCCCCCCATATCGCGCTGTGGATCGTTGCGCGCGGCATCAACATCGGGTTGCAAACCCGGATCTATTTCGAGGACGAGGATAACACATCTGACCCCTTGCTGAACCGGATCGAACAGCGCCCCCGCGTAGACACACTGATCGCGAAGAAAACCGGCGAAGGTCTTTACCGGTTCGACATCCGCCTTCAGGGTGCGAATGAAACCGTGTTTCTGGATATGTAATGGCCGAATTTCTGCTGATCCACGGATCCTGCCACGGCGCGTGGTGCTGGCGCGATGTGCTGCCTCTGCTGAACGGCGGCGGCCATTCCGCACGCGCCATCGACCTGCCCTCGCACGGGGATGACCACACCCCGGTCAAGGACGTGACGCTGGACCTTTACGCCGACGCGATCCTGTCGGCGATTGACCGACCCGTCATTCTGGTCGGGCATTCGATGGCCGGTTACCCGATTTCCGCCGCCGCCGAAAAAGCGCCGGACAAGATCGCGCAACTTGCCTATGTCTGCGCCTATGCGCCCCTGTCGGGCCTGTCGTTGGCCGATATGCGCCGGGCGGCCCCGCGCCAGCCCTTGCTGGATGCCATTCAGGTGTCAGATGACAGGCTGTCCTTCACCATCGACCCTGCCAAGACCGGGGCCAAATTCTACCATGATTGCCCGGACGGCACGGTCGCGTTTGCCAACGCCCGCCTTTGCCCGCAGGCGATCCTGCCGCAGTCCACTCCGATCACATTGACGGGCCGCTATGCCGCCGTCGCCAAATCCTATATCCTGTGCGAGAACGACCAGACGATCCCGCCCGAGTATCAGGCGACGATGACGGCGACCTGGCCCAAGGACCGCGTTCACCGGATGGAAACGTCGCATTCGCCCTTCTTCGCCGACCCCGCAAGACTTGCCCAACTTCTGATTAAAATTGCCGAGGCCCCATGACCAAACCCTGCATCATCTGCGTCGCTATCACCGGTTCCCTTCCGCGTAAGGAAAACAATCCAGCGGTGCCGATCACCATTTCGGAACAGATTGAATCAACGCAAGCTGCATTCGAGGCCGGCGCCACGATCGCCCATTGCCACGTCCGCAAAGACGACCAGACGCCCACATCCGACCCCGCGAAATTCGCGCTGCTTCTGGAAGGGCTGAAAAAGCACTGCCCGGGCATGATCGTTCAACTGTCGACTGGCGGACGGTCCGGTGCCGGGCAAGACCGCGGCGCGATGCTGTCCCTGCGCCCCGACATGGCCTCGCTTTCTGTCGGGTCCAACAACTTTCCAACGCGGGTTTATGAAAACCAGCCCGATCTGGTGGACTGGCTGGCCGCCGAGATGCTGAAATATGATGTCAAGCCGGAGATCGAGGCCTTCGATCTGTCCCACATTGTGCAAGCCACACGCATGGCTGCGGATGGGCGCCTGAAATCGCCGCTTTATGTGCAATTCGTCATGGGGGTCAAAAACTCGATGCCCGCCGACAAGCCGATCTTTGACTTCTACATCGAAACCCTGAAGCGCCTTGCCCCTGATGCGGAATGGTGTGCGGCGGGTATCGGTTCCAACCAGATCGTTCTGAACGAATGGGCGATTGCCGCAGGCGGACACACCCGCACCGGCATGGAGGACAACGTGCGTCTGGACAAAGACCGCCTTGCCCCGTCAAACGCCGCCCTTGTGCAGCGCGCCGTTGACCTGTGTGAGAAATACGAACGCCCTGTCGCCACATGGCAAGAGGCCCGCAAGATCCTGAACCTGCCACTGGCCTCCTGATATGGCGATCTCTGCATTCGACAGCGCGATGTACCGCGACCTGTTCCATGACCGCGAGATCGGCGCCCTGTTCACCGACAGCGCCGAGGTCCGCGCGATGATGATCGTCGAAGGGGCGCTGGCCAAGGCGCAGGGCAAGCTGGGTGTCATTCCCGAATTGTCCGCCGCCGCGATCCAGCGTGCGTCGATGGAATTGCAAATTGATCCGGCGGGGCTGGCCGCCGAAACGGGCCAAAGTGCTGTTGTCGTCCCCGCGCTGGTCAAGGCGTTCCGCAACGGCATGAACGCCCCCGAACACGCCGCATACCTGCATTGGGGCGCGACCAGTCAGGACATCATGGATACCGGCCTGATCCTGCGATTGCGTCAGGTTCTGACGATTTTCGACGCGCGATTGGTCACGATCATCAAGGCGTTGGGGGTGCAGGCCAAGACCCACCGCGCCCTGCCGATGGCGGCGCGGACCTATGCACAGGTCGCGTCACCGACAAGCTTTGGCGCGGTCTGCGCAAGCTGGGGCACCCCGCTGATCCGGCACCGCACCCGACTGGCAGAGCTGAAGCCGCGCCTGCTGAACGTCAGCCTGTCGGGTGCCGCTGGCACCCTGTCGATGATGCAGGGGCGCGGCGCAGAGGTTCGCGCGGCGCTGGCCGAAGGGCTGGGGCTGAGCGATCCGCAGGACAGCTGGCATTCGACCCGCGACACGATCGCGGAATTATGTGGCTGGATGACGATTGTTGCGGGATCACTGGGAAAAATAGGTGAGGACTTGATCCTTATGACCCAAAGCGGCGTGAACGAGATCAGCCTTGCCACCGGCGGCGGATCATCGACCATGCCGCAAAAATCCAACCCCGTTCAACCCTCGCTGCTGGTGGCTTTGGGCCGGCAGATGGTGGCGCTGAACAGTGCCATGCAAGGCGCCACACTGCACCGCCAACAACGCGACGGTGCCGCGTGGTTTGTCGAATGGATGACCCTGCCACAGATGGTCATGGCCACCGCCCGCGCGCTGGACGTGGCAAGCGAACTGGCCGGATCGGTTACCCCAGACGCGGACCGCATGGCGGCAGGCATCGACGATGGCCTTGGCCTGATCTACGCCGAGGCGTTATCCTTCGCACTGGCCGGTCACATGTCGCGGCCAGCGGCGCAGGCGGCGGTCAAGGCGCTGTGCAAAGAGACGCAAACCGGCCGCATCTCTCTTGGTGACCTTGCCACCGCCAAATGGCCCGATGCCGACTTTGCCACGCTGTTCTCTCCCGCCGCACAACTGGGCGACGCCCCGTCGGACGCGGACAGGTTCGCAAAAGCCGCAAAGGCGATCTAAGCATCCGGGAAGGGTGCAGGGCGGTTTGGCCCTGTTGGCGCAAGCCTTGCAGGTCTTGCGGCCCGACCACTACAAATTGCGCCGCAAACAGACCATGGTTTGACGGAAATCGCTTGCAGCCCGCGTTATGCAAGGGCCACCCTGTGGTAAAGCATCAGGGAGCGAACCATGCAGACCATCAAAGCCGCCGTATGCCGCGAATTCGGCAAGCCACTGGTGATAGAGGATATCCGCCTGCGCGCGCCCGAGTCCGGCGAGGTCGAGGTTACGCTGGAGGCCTGCGCAATCTGCCATTCAGATATCGTTTTCGCCGAGGGCGGTTGGGGCGGCACCCTGCCTGCGGTTTACGGACACGAGGCGGCAGGACGTATAAGCGCCATCGGCGCGGGCGTGAAAGGCTATGCCGTTGGCGACACCGTTATTGCCACCCTGATCCGCGCCTGTGGCACCTGCCCCAGTTGCGCGTCCGGCGCGCCGGTGATTTGCGACACGCCCTATGACCGCGACAATGGCCCGATCGCCGCCGCCGATGGCAGCGTGATGCAGCATGGTATGGCAATCGGGGCGTTCGCGGAAAAGATCGTCGTGGATCAAAGCCAGATTGCTAAAATACCCGAAGGCATCCCGATGGACGCGGCCTCTTTGCTGTCGTGCGGGGTGATTACCGGCATTGGCGCCGTGGTGAACGCGGCGGGCATCCGGGCCGGGCAATCGGTTGTGGTGATCGGTGCGGGCGGCGTTGGTCTGAACGCCATTCAGGGGGCGCGGATCGCCGGTGCGGCGCGGATCATCGCGGTTGACATGACCGAGGAGAAGCTGGCCATCGCCAGAGAATTCGGCGCGACTGACGGCATTCTTGCCACATCGGACAAACCCTGGGCGCAGGTCAAAACCATCACAGGGCGCGGCGCGGATGCGGTGTTTGTCACCGTCGGCGCCATTCCGGCCTATGACGCCGCCCCGAAATATCTGGCGCAGGGGGGCCGGGTGATCATGGTCGGCATGCCGCATTCCGGCGCGATGTCGACCTATGAGCCGGTGATGATCGCGGCCACCGGCCAAGGCATGATCGGGTCAAAGATGGGGGATGTGGTTCTGGCGCGGGATATTCCGTGGCTTGTGGATCTTTACCAGCAGGGCCGCCTGAAACTGGATGAGCTGATCTCGAACCGCTACCCCCTGGACCAGATCAACGAGGCCATCGCCAGCACCAAATCCGGTGCCGCGCGGCGCAACGTGATCCTGTTCAAGTAACACGCAAAGGGGCTGACCATGAAACTGAAAGACCTTGAGGTTTTCGTCGTCGCCCCGCCGGCGCCCGGTTGGGGCGGGCGGTACTGGATATTCACCAAGCTGACGACGGACGACGGCATTACGGGATACGGTGAATGCTATGCCTCGTCGGTCGGGCCAAAGGCGATGACGGCGGTTATCGAGGACGTGTTCAACCGCCACATGGCGGGGACCAACCCCGAGAATATCGAAATGATGTTCCGGCGCGCCTATTCCAGCGGCTTTACCCAACGCCCCGACCTGACGGTGATGGGGGCGTTCTCGGGGCTGGAGATCGCCTGTTGGGACATCATCGGCAAGGCCCGCAATCGCCCCGTCTGGGCCATGCTGGGCGGCATGATGAACGAGCGCATCCGGTCCTACACCTATCTTTATCCGCTGCCCGGTCAGGACATGACAGAGTTCTGGATCAACCCCGACATGGCGGCAGACTCTGCCGCCGAGATGGTCCGTCTGGGGTTCACGGCGGTGAAATTCGATCCCGCCGGCCCCTATACCCTGCGCGGTGGCCATATGCCCGCCCAGTCAGACATCTCCCGATCTGTGGCGTTTTGCGACAAGATCCGGCAGGCGGTCGGCGACAAGGCCGATTTGCTGTTCGGAACACATGGCCAATTCAGCACCGGCGGCGCGATCCGACTGGGGCAGGCGCTTGAACCCTACAGCCCCTTGTGGTTCGAGGAACCGATACCGCCGGACAACGTGAACGAGATGGCAAAGGTCGCGCGCGCCGTCCGCATCCCCATTGCCACGGGCGAACGCCTGACCACCAAGGCAGAGTTCGCAACCGTCCTGCGCAGCGGTGCCGCCACAATTTTGCAGCCCGCGCTTGGCCGGTCCGGCGGCATCTGGGAAACCAAGAAGATCGCCGCCTTGGCAGAGGTCTATAACGCGCAAATGGCGCCGCATCTTTACGCAGGGCCAGTGGAATGGGCGGCAAACATACATCTGGCTGCCTCGATTCCGAACCTGTTGCTGGCCGAGACGATTCAGACCGGCGGCGACTTTCATATGAAACTTATAAAGAATTCAATAACTTGGGAGAATGGCGATATCATCCCCCCAACTGGTCCCGGTCTGGGGATCGAGTTTGACGAAGATGTCGCCCGCGCGCATCCCTTTACCGGCGCAGGGCTACATCTGGAGATGCAGGAAGCCCCCTGCAACTACGCCAAGGGCAATGCATTCGAGGGCGGGGCACCATCGGTGAAGCGGTAAACCGGTCACACCCGCGTTATGCAGGTGCGGCATCATCTGTTGTTTGCCAATTCTCTATGCTATGCACGTGATTGAATTTGAATGCAGAGAATACGAGCACACCGATGCAAACCGCAGATATCCTGACTGCCGATGCCCCCGATCCAGCCGAGATGGTCCGGAGCGCGGAAATCGCGTCGAACTTTCTAAAGGCGCTCTCGCATGAGGGCCGCTTGATGATCCTGTGCCATTTGTCGTCGGGTGAAAAGTCTGTGACAGAGCTGGAACAACTGCTGGCTTCGCGTCAGGCGGCTGTCAGCCAGCAACTGGCGCGGCTTCGGATCGAGGGTTTGGTGAACTGCCGTCGCGACGGAAAGGCAATGTATTACAGCCTGTCCGACAGCCGTGCGCGCAAGATGATAGATCTGGTCTATGAGATGTTCTGCGGTGCCGGGAAATAAGAAAAATGCCCCGTGCATCGGATGCACAGGGCATTCATATCCGATGCACGGGATCAGCAGGTTCTACTGGCTGAACGACTTCAGATAGGCGATGACCGCGGTGCGATCCTCTGCTTTCTTCAGGCCGGCAAACGACATTTTGGTTTTCTCGACATAGCCCTTGGGGTTTTCCAGAAACGCCGCCAGAGATGCCTCGTCCCAGACCAATCCGCCGGCACCCATTTCGGACAGGGTGTTCGAATACTTGAACCCCTCGGCCTGCGCTGCGGCGTGTCCGACAATGCCGTTCAATGCAGGTCCGACGCGGTTCTTGGCGCCTTCGCCAACCTGATGGCAGGCCTTGCATTTCTTGAACACGTTTTCGCCTTCGGCGACAAGCGCGGGATCAAGTGTTGCGACCTCTGCCGGAGTGTCAGCCGGTGCTTCAACTGCGGGGGCCGCCTCAGCAGGGGCCGCTTCTGTCGTCACAACCTCTGTTGCTGCCCCTTCGGCCGCGTTCGCCGCTGTTTCCTCGGGCGTTACATCGACCACTTCGGCACGGGCAGTGATTTCAACCGTGTCCTTGCAGTTTTCCATGCAGGCCTCGCCGCTGAACAATGCGGTCTCGACCTCGGCCCGGTCATCCATGTAAAAGGCGTCCGCATTCGGCATCTGAACGGCGGTAAAGTTGTCGCTGCTGAGCTCGAAGTCGTCCTCGACGATGTCGTTGAGATACAACAGATATGCGGTGATCGCGTAAACCTGATCCGGTTCCAGCGACTGCGCGTTGCCGAACGGCATGGCGCGGTGAACGTAGTCGAACACGGTCGACAGATAGGGCCAATACGACCCGATCGTCTTGTTCGGGCGGTCGCGTTTCAACGAGCCCTGCCCGCCCGCCAGAACCGGCCAGCGGTCAACCGCCTCGCCGAATTCGCCATGGCAAACGGCGCAGTTTTCAGAAAAGATCACTTCGCCATCCGCGACGTTGCCACGCCCTTCGGGCAGGCCCTGCCCATCGGGGCGCACGTCGATGTTCCATGCTGCGACTTCCTCTGGCAGGGCGTCGCGGCCCAAGCCCAGAGGGGCCGCATAAAGCGGCGATGACATCAATGTTGCGGCGATTGCTGCCTTAAGAAATTTCGACATTTTCGGCCTCGCCTTTCTCGTTCACATACCAGGTCTGAATTCCGTTGTTGTGGTAGATGGAATTCAGGCCGCGGATCTTGCGCAGTTCGTTCTTGGTCGGCTGGACATAGCCGGTGCTGTCATGCGCACGGCTTTGCAGCAGCAACGCGCTGCCGTCCCAATCGAATTCAAAGTAGAAACGGTGCATCGACTTATCCAGACTTGGCCCGGATATCCGGGCCTCGTGCCAGTTCTTGCCGCCGTCGATCGTAACGTCCACACGCGGGATCGTGCCGTGACCGGACCATGCGACACCCGTCAAAACGGTCGGGCCTTTGGTATGGGTGATCGGCGCTTGCGGGCTTGGGTTGGTGATGACCGATTTCGCATCCATCGCCCAGGTGAACTTGCGCGCGCGGCCATCGGGCATCAGATCGGTATATTTGCTGGTTTCCTCGCGCTGTTCCCATGGCTGATCGCCAACCTCGAAGCGGCGCAACCACTTGATCCACATGTTGCCTTCCCAACCGGGGACAACCAGACGCAGCGGATAACCTTGTTCAGGGCGCAGGGCCTCGCCGTTCATCTTGAACGCGACAAGGCAATCGTCGAGCGCCTTTTCCATCGGGATGGAGCGGGTCATGCCAGAGGCATCGGCCCCTTCGGCCAACAACCATGTGCCTGCGGGTTTCACGCCCGCCTCTTCCAGCAGCAGCCGCAAGGGCACGCCGGTATACATCACGTTGTGGATCATGCCGTGGGTGAACTGACAGCCGTTCAACTGCGCGCCGCGCCATTCCATGCCAGAGTTCGCAGCACATTCCAGGAAATAGACGTGATTTTCACGCGGGAACCGCATCAGGTCTTCCATAGTAAAGACCAGTTCACGGTCAACCAGACCGTTGATCATCAACCGGTGTTTGGCCGGGTCCACCGCAGCAACACCACCGTGGTGACGCTCAAAGCACAGACCGTTCGGGGTGATGATCCCGTCCATTTCATGCAGCGGCGTAAAGTTGATGGAAGAGATCGGATCAGCCGTCAGCCACGGCACCGTGCGGCGCTTTACGTTGGCCTCAAAGGGGCTGGGCATGCCATAGGGCGCGGCATCGACGCCTTCGCCCAGCTGCTGCATCCACGGCTGCAATTCAGTGATCGCGGGATCACCGGCGGCACGCGCCACGCCCGCCGTGGCGATCGCGCCACCAGCGGCCAGACCGGCCCTGATAAATCCGCGACGCGATGTCTTGATACCTGAGGTGTCCACCATGGCCTCCTCCTCCTTTTTGAAGTTGGCTTCAGTTATATTCAAGATTGTGAATTTGTCTAGCCCGAAGTCTTATGCCCCGCTGACTTTCACAGATGTATTCGGGTCGATCTGGATCGTCCCTTTGCGTTTGATATAGGTCTCGACCACGTCCCAGATCGCCGGGCCTTCTGTGCCTTCGTTCACAGAGGCCCAGCCGGACACGACATAGGTTTTGGCGGGGTCAACCGCCTCGCCGGTTTTCAGAACGGTCATATTGGTGATCCGGTCGCCCTGCGGTTTCGACACGTCGATGTGGTAACCCATGCCGCCGACGCGAACCATGTCGCCGCCCTGCTGGTAATAGGGGTCGGGGTTGAACAGGTTGTCGGCAACGTCCTCTAGGATCACATGCAGCGTTTCGCCGGTCATTTCAGAGCGGTAGGCGGCCGGATAGGACATGCCCGTGGCGTTGAACAGATCCTCGCGGGTGATGTCCTGACCGGGAAGCAGGGACGGCCCCCAACGGAAGCCGGGCGACAGGGCGATATCGGCTTCGCGCTCTTCGATCAGGGCGTTGCAGATCAGGTCATCCCATGTGCCGTTGAAATTGCCGCGGCGATACAGCAGGCTGTCGGTTGTGCCCAGCACCTCGTCCAGCTGCGTCTGATAGGGCGCGCGTTCCGCGTCGATCAGCGCCGCCATGTCCTTGTCGGGTTCGATCACATCCGAGAAGATCGGGATCAGCTTGTGCTTGAACCCCATCAGCATCCCGTCGCGCACGTCCAGATCAAGGCGCGTGATGAATTTTCCGTTAGAGCCGGACGCGATCAGCAGCGTCTTGCCCACCATCACGGGTTCGGGCAGCGCGTCATGGGTATGGCCGGTCAGGATCACGTCGATCCCCTCGACCTGCGCTGCCATCTTGCGGTCCACATCAAAGCCGTTGTGCGACAGTAGAACGACCAGATCGGCGCCCGCATCGCGGACCTCTTGCACGACCTCGCGCATCCGCTCTTCGCGGACGCCAAAGGACAGGCCGGGGAACATCCAGCCGGGGTTGGCGATCGGCATATAGGGGAAGGCCTGACCGATCACGGCAATATTCGCGCCGCCGCGCTCGAACATCTTGTAGGGGTCGTAGGCGGGTTCGTCCCATTCGGTGTCAAAGATGTTGGCGCCAAGAAAGGGGAAGTCCAGCGTATCGACAATTTCGGTGACGCGGTCGATGCCAAGGGTGAATTCCCAATGGCTGGTCATCGCGTCGGGCTTCAGCGCGTTCATGGCGTTGACCATGTCCTGACCATTGGTCATCTGCGCGGTATAAGACCCCTGCCACGTATCGCCGCCATCCAGCAACAGCGCGTCGGGGCGTTCGGCGCGGATCGCGTTGACAACCGTCGCCACACGGTCAAGCCCGCCCATCTTGCCATAGGTTTTGGCAAGGGCGGTAAAGTCCAGATAGCTAAGCGCATAGGCTTCGGGGGTGCCCGGTGTCAGGTTGAACAGTTTCAGGAAATCGGCGCCCGTGACATGCGGTGGCAAGCCGTTGACGGCCCCGACGCCAAGGTTGATTTCGGGCTCGCGGAAGAACACCGGCTTCAACTGGGCATGGATGTCGGTGATGTGGATCAGCGTCACATTGCCCATCGTGTCGAACTGCAACAGCTGTTCCTGCGTCAGGGCCTGTTGCGCCGCCAGACGCGACCAGTTCCCTACGCCAGATGCGCCGTAAACTGCGCTGGCGGCGACGGTGGCTTGCAGAAAATCGCGACGTGAGATCATGTGACCCGCTCCTTGGGACTTGGGAATAGAGTATCGTTCGAAGCCCAATATAGGCTTCGTCGGTGTGTCATCGGTAAATGGACTAACGAATAGGGGGGTCGCGCCCCGCAAGGGACGCGACAGATCGTTTTAGTTGCGAACCGTTGGCCCCTCGACCGACAAACCGTTGCCGCGTGACGCGACATACAGTTCAAGCGCCAGAAACTCTGGCGAGCCTTCTTTGAAGGTCTCTGCGCGCGTGTCGCGGATACAGCCCTTGAAACGGTTGTGGGCCGAATTCAGCTGGGCGTTTTTCAGACGATATGCCGGAAAGCCGTTGATCTGGCCCTGGGACAGGTGATCTGCGCGGATCATGTTGCCGTAGTTTTGTTCGTGGCAATTCGCGCAGGACAGTTCCAGCTGGCCAAAGCGGGTGTAATACATCTCTTTGCCCTGCTCGTAGAACGGAGCAGCCGGACCGTCGATGGCAACATTCATCGGCAAGCCACGCGACACAGACGAGATCAGCGCGGTCATGTTGACCATGGGTTTGTCGTTCCAGCCCCATGCCTCGGCACCCATGCGTTCGGTCCGGCATTCGTTGATGTAGTTTTCCATCGCCATCAACTTGCCGTCAGCATTGACCTTCGGCATCGTGGCGCGAACGCCTTTCATGCTTTCGGGGCCTTCGTGACAATTGGCGCACGACTTTCCTTCGGTGCCATCGGCCGTGTTCCAGACATCGATCGCCTGCTCCACAAACAACATACCGGGGTTATCGAAGTCATCCAACTGCATCGCGCGTGTTTCGTCGCCGCGAAACAGCCAGCCGGAATAGATTTCCTTCAGTCCCTCGGCATGGGCGGGCGCGGTGGTCTTGGTGACCATCTCGATCTCACCGTTGACGATCAAAGTATCCTCGACCGGATCGGCAGAGGCCGCACCAAACGAAAGTGCGGCAACTGCGACCGAAGCAAGGGCCATTCTAAGCGACGTGGTTTTCATGTTTGTCCTCCCTGACATGGACCAGTCGCCTTAGGCGATGGTGATCGACTGCGTGTCCTCGTAGACGGAACCGTCGTCGTCATACCAGGTGAACTTGAAATCACCGGCTTCCGGGACAGTCGCCTCGAACTCGAAATACGGGTTGGTCGAAATCGCGGGCTCAAGGGTGACGTCGACGACGTTCTGGCCGTTGAAATCACAGGTGAAGCGATTGATGATCGACCGCGGGACCAGATTGCCGTCGCTGCCTTTGCGCTGGCCCGATTCCATCGGGTGGCTGATCAGGGTTTTGATCGTGATCGCGGAACCGGCTGCTGCCGATTTCGGGACTTTGACGCGGGGTTTTACGTTACTTGCCATTTTTCAAGCTCCTCTACTCAGCCGCCGCAGCCGCCGATGGTGACTTTGACTGTGTTCGACGCCTGAACAAAGCTGCCATCAGGCATCTTTGCGATTGCGACCACGTCCTGGGTTCCGGCCAGACGCATACGCGTCGAGGCGGCCTGGGATGCGGCCAGAGGGCCGAAGTGGATTGTTGCGACTGCTGGCGTCGGATTGCCGGTTGCCAGAATCAGGATCGATTCCGCACCAGGCGCGCTGACCGTCACGGGCACGGTGTTGCCGTTTTCCGCGATTTCAGGCGTCGTCAGCGTGATCCCGTCCGCACCGACAGCCGCGCCACCTGTGAAGGCCGCGATGGCCTCTTCGGCAGCGGCCGAGGCGCGGAATGGCAGGATCGCGGCCACGAACGCGCCGGCGCCAAGTGCCAGGGCATTGCGTCTCGTCAATTCCATAAGATGTCTCCTTTATTCATCTGTGACCCGAAGGTTCACTCTTTCAGGGTCAAAAGGTATGCGACCACGTCTTCGATCTGCTGACCCGCCAGAATCGGTGGCAGATCCGCGGGGGCCGCTTTACCTGTGTAGTCGTCGCCGGGGCGGATGAAGTTGGTGGTTTTGTAGAAAGAGGGCATAACCGTTCCGTCGAACATCATTTTCGCGTTGGATACGATGCCGCGCAGCTGCGCTTCTGTCCAACGATCAGCCGCGCCATCAAGTGTTGGCCCGACGTTGCCCTGAAACGCCACGTCAGGCATATCAGAGACCATGTGGCACGCCACACAGTTTCCCATAGCCCGCGATCCCATGACCTTGCGGCCTTGGGCGGCGTCCCCGGGTGTTCCGGTCAGTGACACCTCTACCGCGCCATCCGTAAAGATCACGCTGGTGGGCGCGACATCTGCTGCATAGCTGGCGGTCGTTGCCGCAGCGATTACAGCCATGCCTAGCAAAGCACGCTTCATCGAGTTTCCTCCCATTCGATTCAGTCCTTCGTACCGAAGCCTAGTCCAAGCATACCGAGGCATGCAATGATAAATATCAATTCCTGAATATATTGTCGGGATTCATGCCGCCAGCATCATCCCCCCTGCTCCAGAATTTTACGCGCGTGATATTTCTGGAAATGCTCGTCGCCGTCGTAGCCTTTTTCCAGCACCCAGTTCAGCAGGTTGATGGTCGTCCCCTTGCCGAAGGCGCCGGGCATGGACACAACTGCGGCCTCGCTTGCGCGTTTGTCGGAGGTGGCTGTTTCGGGCATGAACATGAGTGTGGGCGTGAACACCACACCCCACCGCGCCGCCATGTCCTTCTCGGGCAATACTGTGCCATCAAAGTCGGTAACCTCTTCGTCTCCAAACAGATTCATCTGAACCACAAAGTATTTGTCGCGCAGCAGGGCTTCGATTTCAGGCACCACGAACACCTCTTCGTGCATCTTTTTGCAGTAGATGCAGCCGCGCTGTTCCCAGATGACAACCATCCGTTTGCCCTCTGCGTTCGCCTCGGACAGATCTTCTGTCATGTCCTTGAATGTGGTGTGCAGCCAGTCGGGTTTGTGCAGCCCGTCCTCGCCGATCTCGGACGCGAATACGGGGTTGGAAATGGCCAGAACAGCCGCTGTGATAAAGGCTAAAATACGCATGTCGAACCTCTTTTGGTTAGCCGATCTGCGAAAAGATCGGGAAATTCCGGATCATGAAATCCGCGATATAGCTTATAGAGTTGGTGGCGATCAGAATGGCAAAGGCAATCAGCATCAGGCCCATGGCCTTTTCGACATAGGGCATGATCCGGCGATTCCTTTGCATCCAGCGCAGGAAGGGCTTGGCAAACAGCGCCGCGATGATGAACGGTGCGGTCATTGCCAACCCGTAGATGAACAACAGCAGCGCGCCGCGCCACAACTCTCCCATGCCGCTGGCCACCATCAGGATCGCGGCCAATGCCGGACCGACGCAGGGCGTCCAGCCAAAGCCAAAGGCAAGCCCCATGATATACGCGCCGATGATCGTCGTCGGCTCTGCCTTGGATTCGATCCGCGCCTCGCGGTACAGGAACGGAACCCTGATCACGCCCAGAAAATGCAGGCCAAAGACGAAAAGCACCGCCGCCGCGACATAAGACAGTTCCGATTTCCACTCGCGGAAGGCGGACCCAAGGGCGGTGGCCCCCAGCCCCAGCAACACGAAGATCGACGTCACGCCCAGCGCAAAGAAGATCGCAGAGATCACCAAACGGCGCTGGACACCCTTTGATATATCCTCGTCTGCGCGCAGTTCCGACATTGATATACCGGCCATGTAGCATAGATAGAACGGCACCATCGGCAGGATGCAGGGCGACAGGAAGGACAAAAGCCCCGCAAGGGCCGCGCCCCCGAATGAAATTTCGAGCATTTGTCCTCCCAGACTTGCGACACGCATCAAAACATATTACGTTTTTTAGATACGTAATGAAAGCCTCGTCAATGACCATTTCATTCAAACGCCTATTACCGATGACCCTTGCAGCCGCCCTTTGTGCCGGCACCGACCTTGCAGAGGTCCGGCTGCTGATGGTCGAACAGGCGGGATGCGTCTGGTGCGCGCGCTGGAATACCGAAATCGGGCCGATTTATCCTAAAACCTCGGAAGGACGCATTGCGCCGCTGGAACGCGCCGATTTGCGCGGCCCCGATCTGAATCGCTACACCCTGACATCAAAGCCGTTCTTCACGCCGACCTTCATCCTGATCGACGACGACGTCGAAGTTGCGCGTCTGGAAGGTTACGCAGGCGATGAGTTCTTCTGGAGCCTGATCGACGCGATGATTGCCAAACTGCCCCCTGAAAAACAAAAGGACCCCGGATCGTGAAACATATTCTTGCCGCAGCCCTGTTGCTTGCCTCGCCCGTTCATGCGGACGACGACGCCTTTGTCACCTTTCAGGTTCTTAAACCCGAGATCGCCATCAAGGCCGCGATTGCCGCGATGGAAAACTGCCGCGACCAAGGGTATCAGGTGGGCGTCAGCGTCGTCGACCGTTTCGGCATCACGCAGGCCTATGTCCGTGATCGCTATGCCGGTCTGCACGTCGAGGAAACCGCCTATCGCAAGGCCTGGACCGCTGTCAGCTTCAGGGGCGACACGCTGGGCCTTGCCGAAACGACCGCGCCCGGAACGATGATGTCGGGCATCCGCAATCTCAGCACGCCGCTGGCCTTGGGGGGCGGCGTGCCTGTCGAATATGCGGGCAGCATCGTGGCGGGCATCGGCGTGTCGGGCGCGCCGGGCCCCGACCTTGACGACATCTGCGCCCGCGCAGGCATCGACGCCATTCAGGACGACATCGGGTTCTAGCTTTGGTATAGGAAGGTTATGGACATCACTGCGGACCATAACAACTTTGACCGTATCGCCCCGTCCGTTGACACGGACGAGATGGTATCCCATGCGCTTGCCGCCTCGAACTTCCTCAAGGCGATGGCGCATGAGGGGCGGCTGATGATCCTGTGCCACCTGACAAGCGGCGAAAAATCGGTGACCGAACTGGAACAACTTCTGGACAGCCGCCAGGCCTCTGTCAGCCAACAGCTTGCGCGGCTGCGGATGGACGGGCTGGTCAACTTCCGGCGTGACGGAAAGGCGATCTACTACTCGTTGCACGACACGAAGGCGCGGCGCGCACTGGACCTGCTTTACCAGATGTATTGCACGCCGAAAGAGGACTGAGAGCAAGGCGCCGCCGCCAAGTGCGGGCAAAGGGAGCGAGACAATGGAAAACCTGCCAATCGGCATGCTGGCCGCCGCTGTTGGCCTTGGGGGCGGGATAACCCTTGGTCTTGCTGCGCGCCTTGGATCATTCTGCACCCTTGGTGCCATCGAAAGCGCCGGTTTCGGCGGCGACCAGACGCGCCTGCGGATGTGGGGCATCGTGCTGGGCGTGGCCATTTTCGCGACACATCTGCTGGCCGCAACGGGTCATGTGGATATCGGGGCGACGATCTACCATCAGGTCAAATGGAACCCGCTTGCCTCGGTCGCGGGCGGGTTGATCTTTGGCTACGGCATGGCGATGGCCGGCAACTGCGGCTTTGGGGCATTGGCACGGTTCGGCGGCGGCGACCTGCGCGCGCTGGTGGTGGTCGTGGTCATCGCGGTCTTCGGTTTTGTCACATTGAATGGCCCGCTGGCCCCCTTGCGCGTGGCGCTCTTTCCGCAGGTGGCAAGTGATGGCCCGCAAAGTTATGCCAGTGTGATCGGCGGGCTGACCGGATTGCCCGCCTTGGGCGTTGCTGGCGCCATCTCTGCGGCCCTGATCGTCTGGGCGCTGACCTATGCGCCGCTGCGGGCCTCGGGCGTACAAATATTCTGGGCGGCAATGGCCGGCCTTGCCATCGTATCGGGGCTATGGGGAACGGCATGGCTGGCCGCCGAAAGCCTCGGCCAGATCCCGGTCGAAGGCCACACTTTCACTGCGCCTCTGGGCCGGACGCTGATCTACATGATGACCTCGACCTCGGGCGGCTTGTCCTTTTCCGTCGGTTCGGTCGCGGGCGTTCTGATCGGGGCCTTCGCAGGATCGACAATCAAGGGCCTGTTCCGCTGGGAAGCCTGCGAAGACCCGCGCGAACTGGGGCGTCAGGTGATGGGCGCGGCCCTGATGGGCATCGGCGGCGTCATTGCCATGGGGTGCTCTGTCGGTCAGGGTGCCACGGCCTTTGCCACGCTTGCCTATTCCGCCCCCGTCACGCTTGCTGCGATTTGCGGCGGCGCAATGATCGGTCTGACCCAACTGATCCGCGGCTTTCAACCGGAATAACGCGCCGACCGACCGCTGACCGTCAAAGATGCGGACTTGCCCTGTCTTCTCGGTCCAAATACTCGCCTTTCTTTTTCGCCCGCGCCCGGAATTGCCTTGAGGTTCCGCATCTCCCGTCACAAGCTTGCGCATGTCCAATGCTTTAACCGGGGGTGCGCTATGAAAGTCGTTGTAATGGGGGCTGGCGTGATCGGCGTGACAACCGCCTACTACCTTGCAAAGCAGGGCGCAGAGGTTGTCGTGCTTGACCGTCAGCTTGGCCCTGGCCTCGAGACGAGCTATGCCAACGCGGGGGAACTGTCCTATGGCATGACGTCGCCCTGGGCTGCGCCGGGCATCCCGCTGAAGGCCGTAAAATGGATGTTCATGAAACGCCGCCCGCTGTTCATCTGGCCGCTGATCAGCCCCACCATGTGGAAATGGGGCGCGCAGATGGTGATGAACTGCAACGACAAAAGCTACGGCATCAACAAGGGCCGGATGGTGCGCATCTCGAACTACAGCCGCGATGTCATGCCCGATCTTATCGCAGAGACCGGCATCGACTACGAGGGCCGCGAGCAAGGCACATTGCAACTGTTCCGCACATCAAAGCAGCTCAAGGGATCGCTGGCCGACCAGAAGATCCTTGCCGAATACGACTCTCCATTCGAGGTGCTGGACCGCGCCGGATGCATCGCGGTCGAGCCTGCGCTGGCCGAGGTGCAGGACAAATTCGTCGGCGGTTTGCGATTGACCGCCGACCGCACCGGCGATTGCCGGATGTTTACCATCGCGCTGGCGGAAAAAGCCGCCGAACTGGGCGTGCAGTTCCAGTATGGCCAAACGATCAGGGGAATCGCACTGGAGAACGACAAAATCGTCGGGGTCGACACGGAAATGGCGGGGCGGGTCACCGGCGACGCCTATGTCTGCGCCTTGGGCAGCTATGCGGTCAGGGTGCTGAAACCGATCGGCATCAATCTGCCTGTCTATCCGGTCAAGGGCTACTCGGTCACCTTGCCTGTCACCGATGACGCCTTTGCACCGCAATCAACCATCATGGACGAAACCCACAAGGTGGCGATCACCCGTCTGGGCGACCGTATCCGCGTGGCCGGCACCGCAGAGATCGCCGGCTACAGCAACCGCCTTGGCCCGCATGCCACCGACACCGTCCGCCATGTGATCAGCGATCTGTTCCCCAAAGGCGGCGATATTTCCAAGGCCGAAGGTTGGACCGGCCTGCGCCCGATGACCCCCGACGGCACCCCGGTGATTGGCCCGACGCGCTTTGACAACCTTTTCCTGAATACCGGACACGGAACGCTTGGCTGGACGATGGCCTGCGGATCAGGGCGCGCGGTGGCGGATCTGGTTGTCGGCAAGACACCCGAAATCTCGTTCGAGGGGCTGACAGAGGCGCGATACCGCGCGTAGACAAGGAAACGGGTCAGTTTCGAGTGACATTCAACAGTAAAGGGTGACGCGGCATTTGGCGGGCACTGTTGGCAATGGTTCCTGGCCGCAAACCATTCCCGCACATTCCGGCCACCTTTCTCGAAGTTGCGGATCGCCAGATAGATCAGCTTTGTCGCGGCTTCTTCTGTCGGGAACGAGCCGCGCATCTTGAAGCCATCTGCACGTTAGATACAAACGGTGGAAAAATTCCTCAGGGCGTGCTGTTTTTCGTTCCGAAACGCTGACATCCAGCGTAATTCGCCCAAATCATTGCTAGTAAAGTCCCCACACAGCAAATACTGCGATCTGCGCCTTTTTGGCCCCAAGTTGTTCGACTGCATGTTTCCCTTTCCAATCGGTCGCGTCGATGTCCCACCCGGGCGTCACATCAAGTAAGGAGGGCGGACCAACCATTCGCTGCGGCGGCTCTCTCATCATCGGATCAGGGTGACAACGGCCTTTCAGAACGTCCGCGCGTCGTGGCAATATGGACGGGTGAACACTGCGGGCCGTCTGACCAATGATCCAAAAAAATTCGTCGCAGGCGGTTCCCGACGCGGTTCATACGGATGGTGTCGCAAAACCGATCTCAAGCTCTGCGTTCATGACATAAGAAAATTTCCAGACAGCAAGCCGCAGCTTGCCTTTTCCCTGGCACAAGAAGGTGCAGCGAAAGTATTGAACACATGAAAAAGTTTGGTCTTGATAGCACGGATCTCCGCATTCTCAGTGCGATTCAGCAGCACGGACAACTCAGCAAAACCAAACTTGCGGAGATTGCCAATATTTCTGCGACGCCCTGTTGGGCCCGTCTGGACCGGCTGAAGGCTGCGGGTTTCATTCGCGGATACCATGCCGATATCGCGCTGGATCAGATTGCTGATTTTACCCAAGTTGTTGTGACCGTTTCGCTGACGCATCATCGCAAGGTGGATTTTGACCGCTTCGAGGCCTTTATCAGGGCCCTCGACGAGATCACCGATTGCGTCGCCACAGGCGGCGGCATGGACTATGTGATGGAAACCATCACCCCTGATCTGGCCTCGTTCCAGACCTTGATGGAGACGTTGCTGGCGGCTGATCTGGGGATCGACCGCTATATGACCTACATCGCGACCAGGCGCGTCAAATCAAGCAAGCCGAACCTTGCAAAACTGGCGGCAAAGGGGCGCGGCTGAAGCCATCCGTCCAATCAGCCCGTTCGGCGCCAGAAAAACAGTCTGTTCAGTCTTCGCGTTGTCTGCTTTCAGTCCACATTGATGCCCCGACCCGGACTAAATCTTCTTTAGATTAGACACGTCAAGGTCAGTTCGGCCATCGGGAAAAAGGGTGAAGACAATGTTGCAAGCAGACGATTTCGGGTTCGGCACACAGATCCGCAAGTCCCCTTATTTTGAAGCCACCGTGCGATGGGGCGCCAAGGGGTTTTCTGTGTACAACCACATGTATATCCCGCGCGACTTTGGCGATCCGGAGCAAAACTTCTGGAACCTTGTGAACGACGCGATCCTGTGTGACGTGGCGGTCGAGCGTCAGGTGGAAATCACCGGACCGGATGCCGCGACATTCGTCCAGATGCTGACCCCGCGCGACCTGTCCACGATGGCTGTGGGGCAGTGCAAATATATCCTGATCACCAATGCTGCGGGCGGGCTCCTGAACGACCCGATTCTGCTGCGTCTGGCCGTGAACCACTTCTGGATCTCGCTGGCCGACAGCGACATCCTGCTGTGGGCGCAAGGCGTCGCAGTGCATTCCGGTCTTGATGTCACGATTTGTGAACCCGATGTGTCACCGCTGCAATTGCAGGGGCCCAAGTCGGGCGAGATCATGCAGGCGCTGTTTGGCGACAGCATGATGGACCTGAAATACTACTGGCTGCGTGACGTCGAACTTGACGGTATTCCACTGATCGTGTCGCGCACCGGATGGTCCAGCGAATTGGGCTACGAGATCTACCTGCGCGACAGCGCCTATGGCGATGCGCTTTGGGAGCGGATCATGGCGGCGGGGATGCCCTTTGGCCTGAAACCCGGGCACACCTCGTCCATTCGCCGGATCGAGGGCGGGATGCTATCCTATCACGCGGACGCAGACATCAACACCAATCCCTTTGAACTGGGGTTTGACCGGCTTGTGAACCTCGACATGGAGGCCGACTTCATCGGCAAGGCCGCGCTGCGCCGCATTCAGGCGCAAGGCCCAAGCCGCAAGCAGGTCGGTCTGATCATCGACTGCGCGCCGTTGAAGGGGCCAAACACGACGTTCTGGACCATCAACAAGGATGGGGAGGCCATCGGCAAGGTTACCTCTGCGGTGTATTCGCCCCGTCTGGAACGGAACATCGCCTTGGCCATGGTTTCGGTAGAGCACGCCAATATCGGCACCCAGATCGAGGTGGTGACACATGCCGGACCGACCCGCGCCACCATCGTCGAACGCCCCTTCTACGATCCGAAAAAGCAAATCGCCGCTGCCTGACCCCAGCCCGAAATCAGAGACCTGAATCATGTCCGACCTTGCGATCGAGTTGCACTGGCAGCGCGCCGAACCCGCTTTTCAACCCGGCAAATACTCTGCCGAACACACTGTGCGCTATAACAACCGTTATGAGGTTCAGGTTGACGCCGCCCCGGATTGGGGCGGCCAGCCCGAGAACACCAACCCTGAACAGGCGCTCGCATCGGCCCTGTCCAGTTGCCACATGATGACGTTTCTGGCCTTGTCCGCAAAGGCGGGTTGGCCGGTGGCAAGCTACCATGACTATGCCGAAGCGCATCTTGGCAAAAACTCTGCGGGCCAGATGTCGGTCACGCGCATTGATCTGCATCCGGTGGTGCGTTTCGACACCGGGTTCGACGTCGATGACGACGCGCTGACGCAGATGCAGGATCGCGCGCATCGCTACTGTTTCATCGCCAACACTTTGGCCGACAGCGTTGAAATCAATATTCTGTAAATCCCGGAAAAGGATCTGACCCGTGCAAAACGCCATGCAAGACAGCGACATCCTGTTGCGTGATCTGGACGCTGACGGCGTTTTGCGCCTGACGATGAATGATGCGGGGCGGCGCAATGCCCTGTCAGAGGCAATGATGGGGGCTCTGGGCGCGGCTTTTGCCGAAGCCGGTGCAGACCCGGCGGTGCGGGTGATCATTCTGGCCGCGAACGGACCCGCCTTCTGCGCCGGTCATGATCTGAAGGAAATGACGGCGGGTCGGGCAGACGCCGATCGCGGCAAGGCCTATTTTACAAAGGTAATGGCGATGTGTTCGGGCGTCATGCAGGCCATCGTGAATTGCCCCAAGCCCGTGATTGCCGAAGTCACTGGAATTGCCACCGCCGCAGGTTGTCAGCTGGTCGCCAGTTGCGATCTTGCCATTGCCGCGGACACCTCGCAGTTCAGCACGCCGGGGGTGCATATCGGCCTGTTCTGCTCCACCCCGATGGTCGCACTGTCGCGAAATGTCAGCAACAAGCACGCGATGGAAATGCTGTTGACCGGCGACATGACCCCCGCCTTCCGCGCTGCGGAAATCGGCCTGCTCAACCGTGCGGTTGCCCCCGAGGGTCTGCGGCAGACGACAACGGAAATGGCCCGCAAGATCGCCTCCAAATCCAGCATGACACTGGCCACCGGCAAACGCGCCTATTACGCACAGCGCGAAATGGGCCTGTCTGACGCCTATGCCTACGCCTCCGGCGTGATGGTCGAAAACATGCTGGCCCGTGACGCGGAAGAGGGCATCACCGCCTTCATCCAGAAACGCGCGCCCGAGTGGCAGGATGCCTGATCCCATGACGCCAACCCCCTACAACACCGATCTGGACCGCAACCCCGCCAATTATCAGCCCCTGACGCCGCTGACCTTTCTCGATCGCGCGGCAGCTGTGTTTCCCGCGTATACTGCGATTGTCCATGGCCCGCTGCGGCGCAGCTATGCCGCCTTCTATGCACGCTCAAAGCAACTCGCCTCGGCTCTCGCCCAGTTGGGCATCGCGCGGGGGGATACGGTTTCAGCCCTTTTGGCGAATACCCCTGCCATGCTGGAATGCCACTACGGTGTGCCGATGTGCGGCGGTGTCCTGCATTCGGTCAACACCCGACTGGATGCTGCAATTATCGCCTTTCAGCTCGATCACGCCATGGCGCGTGTGGTGATCGCGGATCGGGAATTCATGCCGCTTCTGCAAGAGGCGCTGGCGCTGACCACGGTCAAACCCATCCTGATCCAATACGATGATCCAGAGTTTGACGGGCCAAGAACCGAGGTTGACGCCAAGGACTACGAAGCCTTCGTGGCACAGGGGGATGCGAATTTCGCCTGGTTGCTGCCCGAGGACGAATGGGACGCGATCTCGATCAACTACACCTCCGGCACGACCGGTGATCCCAAGGGCGTGGTGTCGCATCATCGCGGCGCCTACCTTTTGGCGCAGGGCAATGCGCTGACGGCCTCCATGCCAAAACACGCGGTCTACCTCTGGACGCTGCCGATGTTTCACTGCAACGGCTGGTGTTTTCCCTGGACGCTGTCCGCCATCATCGGCACCCATGTCTGCCTGCGTCAGGTTCGGGCCGAACCGATCTGGATCGCGTTGGCAGACGAGCGTGTGACCCATCTTTGCGGCGCGCCGATCGTTATGTCGCTGATGATTTCGGCCCCCGATGCGGTGAAACGTGACCTTGACCACACAGTGCAGTTCTTCACCGCTGCGGCCCCGCCGCCCGAAAAGCTGTTGGCGGACATGAAGACCGCGGGCTTTGACGTTACCCATCTTTATGGCTTGACCGAGACCTATGGTCCGGCCGTCGTGAATGACTGGCACGAAGGCTGGTCCGATCTCCCCCCCGCGCGTCAGGCCGCCCTCAAGTCCCGTCAGGGTGTGCGCTATCTGCCGCTGGAGCAGTTGGATGTGCTGGATCCTGTAACGATGCAGCCGGTGCCGCGCGACGGCCAGACGATGGGCGAGGTCATGTTTCGCGGAAACGTCGTCATGAAGGGATATTTCCGCAATCCCAAGGCCACAAAGGAGGCATTTGATGGCGGTTGGTTCCATTCCGGCGATCTGGGTGTCATGCATCCCGATGGCTATATCCAGCTCAAGGATCGCTCCAAGGATGTCATCATCTCGGGCGGCGAGAACATCTCCTCCATCGAGGTCGAGGAGGCGCTGTATCGGCACCCCGCCGTTGCCGTGGCGGCGGTCGTCGCTATGCCCCATGAAAAATGGGGCGAAACCCCTTGCGCCTTTATCGAACTGGCCCCGGGCCAGCAGGCCGATGCGGCCACGATGAAAGACTGGTGCCGCAAGGAGCTTGCGGCCTACAAGGTTCCGGGCCGCTTCGTATTCACGGCCATTCCCAGAACTTCGACCGGAAAAATCCAGAAATTCGTTCTGCGCGAGCAAGCAAAGACAATTCCGATCGGCACGGCGTCATAACGACTGGCGCAAACATGCCAATTCGGGTTTGCACCTGTAATCATCCGGCGGTGAAGGGGCCCGAATGGATGGCAGCCAAAGCCTGCCGCGCCGTAGCATCCTGGTCCGTCGCTGGACGTCTGCTGTAGGCCGGTCCGCCCTGCCACTATGATTTGCGAACCGGACTTCGCAAAGGGCGTTATCTGCGCCAAGCCGTCAACGGGGCAACTCACGGAATGGGACAGATTGGGCTCAATTGCGGACCTGCGCCGCGGTTGCACTTCAGATCGGCTAGCGAAGTGGAAAGTGAGCGAGAACTTCAGCATGGGCCACTCCCCGAAACCAGACCAGAGTCACGATCACTGAGCGGAATCCGTCGATTGCCAAGTCACAAGAATGTTGTCCCAAATAAACAATATGGTTTTAATACCCAGACAGATTCCCGGATGGTTTCACCAAAAATCGCTTGCCAGGGTGCGCACCGAAAAGTGCCGTTTTGCTCACGCTTACCGTAAGGCAAGCCCCGCGCCCAAGATCCCCAGCACCCGGCCAATCTCTGCGATATTGGTTACGGTGCTATCATAACACACTACCGCATCACCCGGCAGCAGATAGGGGTCATAATCGTCGCGGTCAGCACGGCGCAGCAAGTTTTCGATGTCTCTTTCCACCACCACAGAAACTTTGGTCAGTGGATTGCGCGAAAACAAGACCGCAGACCGGCCCGCGCTTGTCGAACGCGATCCGCCGACACAGTTTGTGTCGATGACAGCCTGCAAATAGCGCGTTCCATAGGGAATTTCCCGCACATCGCGCCCCACTGCTGCGCCCGCATTCCCTGCCGCCGGTTGCGTCAGATTCGACAGGAAAAGGGACACACCCGGCGGGCTGACTGGGCTTGGTTTCATCAGATCGTCCTGAAAACATTGGCGGCTTGGCACAGTCACTTCGTCGCCGGTCAACAGCATGACGTCACCATCATCGCGCCCTTCGAGGACTCCGCGAAGGTCGAGTTTATAAACCCTGCCACCGCGCCGGACTTCAACGGCGGAAAGGTCCGCATCCGGCCGCACCCCGCCGGCCGCCTGCAACGCCAATGTCAGGTTCCGCCCTTCGGTCGAAGACCCCAACGCCGCTTGCCGGCGGGCGTCCACGCTATCCCCGGGGACACCGCCTATTTGCACCGGACGCGCCTCGAAGACCGCGCCGGTCACGCTGACCTTGACCGAGGCGAAATCCTCCACACGAACGGAAATACGGGGCAAGACCTCATAGAACCCGTCGGCGACAAGGGCCCGCTCTATCGCGGCTTCCACATCGCCGGTGCTGCGGCCCTGGGCCTGAAGTGGCGCAAGAAAGGGCAGTTTAAGCATACCGTCGCGGGAAATCACATAGGAACCGGTAAAGGTCTCGTCGTCGCCGATACGCACGTCCAGCAGGTCGTTGCGCGACAGCCGCTCTCCCGCGAGCAGTGATCCAGACACGCTGCCCCCCTTGCCGCGGCTTCCCCCGCTCTGTGGCAAACATTTCTGTTCATTAAGGGCGGCCGATTGAAGAAATGGCTGAGCGTTGCGGGTCGCGGGTGGCAACCGGTATTGCGCCTGATAGGCACCCCCGTCGATCGCGGGTTCAATGTTCTTGGGCTGAACCTGCCCACACCCCGTCAAAAGAAAAAAGGCAATCGCGGAACACGTGATCGGAATGTTGTAAAATGCCACGTCTGACCCTTGCGAAAAAGCTTGTGCGTTCCGCGCAACCTACGCGGTCAATCCAGATTGGTCCATCCTTCCGTATGCGAAACGCCCTATCCGAAAGGATAGAGGAAGGCCCAATCAACCCTTGGCCCTGACCGGAGGCGCACAAGCCTTGGCTGGCGGGATGCCTTATCAAGTCCATACCACCTTATCTATCTGGACATTGAAATGACCCTGCCCCGCATCAATTTCGGCCCCCTTGCCCGCAACCTTCTCGCCTATGGCGCGTCAGAGGTTGCGGCAAAGGCATCGCGGCTATTGGTCGTTGTGGCCGTTGCCCGGACGATGGATGCCAGTCAGATCGGTCTGGCGGCAGCGGCCCTTGCCGCCTCGGACATCCTGAAGTCGTTGACGGAGAATGGCGTTGGTCAAAAAATTATCTCGGCCCGCGATGAAGATCTTGCGGCGACCTGCGCCACAGCGCACCGCATATTCTGGGTTTGGTGTGTCGGGTTGTTCACCGCGCAGGTCGCAATCGGAACCGGCCTTTACATAATCGGCGGCAACAGGACACTTTTTGCGCTGATCGTGATCCTGGCTGCGGAATACCTGTTCATGCCAGCCGGACTGGTTCAGGTTGCTCTGGCGATGCGCGAAGGGAAACTGCGCCAGACCGCCGCGATCGGCGCCGGACAGGTTGTCGGCGCAAATTTTGTATCCGCCGCGCTTGCGTTGATCTGGCCAGGCGCGCTGGCGCTTGTTTTGCCACGCCTGTTGTGCGCTCCGATCTGGTTGATCGGGGTGCGCCGCCTTCGCCCCTGGACGCCCGACACAACCACGGGTTACGCCCCGCTACGCCCGTTCCTGGCGTTTGGCTGGGCTGTGCTGGGGGTCGAGGTCGTCAAGGCCTTGCGGCTTCAGGCCGACAAGCTCGTGATCGGAGCCTTGCTTGGGGCCGAGACGCTTGGCCTTTACTTTCTGGCGTTCAACGCCGGACTGGGGTTGGCCTCGTCGTTCTCCGTTGCCTTTTCGACGGTTCTTTTCCCGCATCTGTGCAGCGCCGAAAACCGCTCTGGCGCCCTGCGTCAGGCGATCATCATGTCGCTTATGCTGATTTCGCCCGCAGTAATTCTACAGGCAGTTCTGGCGCCCTACTATGTGCCGATCCTGTTTGGCGACGGGTGGGATGGGATCAGCGACGTGGTGTCGATCCTGTGCCTTGCCGCCATCCCCGCGACGCTCTGGTCCGCTGCGGCGGGCTGGCTACGCGCCACGGGGCGCCCGCAAATCGAGCTGTCGGTAACGGTGGCAATGACCGTTGCCCTGATCCTGAATACCGCCCTTCTTGCGCCCTATGGCCTGAAAACCATCGCCATCGGGTATCTGGTGATTGCCACGATAACACAACTCGGCGCCTCGCTTCCCGCCATCTCCTATGCCTTTCGTCCATCGCTACAGAAAGCCTGACACATGCCCCGTTTTTCAATCGTTATCCCTTGTTTCAATGCCGCTGCCACCCTGCCCGCAACGCTGGACAGCCTTCGTGCCCAGACGCTGAACGATTGGGAGGTGCTGTGCATCGACGACGGGTCAACCGATACGACTGCCGCGCTGATTGATGCCGCCGCCGCACAGGATGGCCGGATCTGCCGCATTGCAAACACGGGGAAAGGCCCGAGTGCGGCGCGCAATACAGCGGCTTTGGACCACGCGCGGGGCGACATCATTGCATTTTGTGACGCGGACGACCTGTGGCAACCGGAAAAGCTGGCGCACCTTGCGGCCACATTTCAGGACCTTTTCATCGACGCCTGCTTTGCGCGCATCGGTTTTTTTCGGAACACCCCAGCCGACGCACTCGTCTTTTCGACGGTGCCCGACACCAACCTGACCGTTCAAATGCTTTTGGGTGAAAACCCAGTCTGCACAATGTCCAACATCGCCATTCGCAAATCCGCATTCACGGCGACCCGCGGGTTCAGGGTTGACATGGTGCACAACGAGGATCTCGAATGGCTGGTCCGTCTTGTCGGGGGCGGGGCGACCGTGACCGGACTGAATGAAACGCTGGTCTGGTACCGGACCAGCCCGACCGGCCTGTCCTCTGACCTGTCAGCGATGAACGCTGGACGAACTCAGGCGCTGATCGCCGCGCATGCCTTCGGCGTCCGCCCGGCAGCCCGCTCCGAGGCGATCAACAAGCGCTACCTAGCACGGCGGGCGCTGCGCCTTGGCCAACGGTGGGCGGCGCTGCGCTACACGCTTCAGGGACTCATCCTCAGCCCGAAGGGTTTTTTGCTGCCACTGCATCGCGGGGCCGCCACTGCGCTTGGCGCATTTTGCGCGCCGTTTCTGCCGCGTGCCGCCCGCATCGCGCTTTTCTCGAATTAACCCGTCCGCCAAAGGAATTCCGACATGACCAAAGCGACAATCATCGTGCCGGCCTACAACGTCGAGGCCACCCTTGCCGAAACCGTGACAGCCCTGATCGCTCAGACTTTTGACGACTTTGAAATCATTATCATTGACGACGGATCACAGGACCGCACACCGCAAATCGCGGGCCGGTTTCTGGTAGATCCACGGGTGCATGTTGTCCGCCAGCCCAATCGCGGGCTGGCTGGCGCGCGCAACAGCGGCATTGCCGCCGCGCGCGGCACCTATATCGGGTTCTGCGACGCCGATGACATTTGGGAGCCAGGAAAACTGGCCGCTCATGTCGCACATCTCGAGGCAAATCCGCATGTCGGCATCAGCTTCTCCGGCTCTCGCCTGATTGACGAAGCCGGTCGCGATACAGGCATGGCACAGCGCCCCCGCCTGACGGGCATTACCCCCGCACATGTATTCAAACGCAACCCGATCGGAAACGGCTCTACACCCGTCATCCGCCGCGCGGCACTGGAGGCGATTGCATGGCGCCCGCGCCACGAGACGTTGCACGACTGGGTCTTCGACGAAACCTTTAGCCAGTCCGAAGACATCGAATGCTGGTTGCGGCTGATCCTGTCAACCGACTGGGAGATCGAAGGCATCCCCGGTCTGCTGACATGTTACCGCGTGAACAGCGGCGGTCTTTCGTCCGCCACGGACCGTCAATACGCCGCCTGGACCCGCATGATCGAAAAGCTGACGCCTTTGTCGCCAGCGTTCTTCGCGCAGGAAACACCCGTCGCGCGGGCCTATCAGCTTCGCTATCTTGCACGCCGCGCCATCAGTGATCGCGCCGGAAACCGTGCCGCGATGCTGATCCGGCGCTCGTTCTCTGCGTCATTGCGCCCCTTGATCGAAGAGCCCGTGAAAACCTGCGTCACCCTTGGCGCGGCCATTGCTCTGCGTGTCTTGGGCAACGGCCCATTGTCCCCGCTCTTTTCCCTGATGGTCGGCCTCAAGTCGCCCGCGCCTCGTGTTTGAACCGGAGTTCCCTTATGACCCTTCCTCGTATCGCCCATCTTGTCGACGACACCTCTGCTGGCGGCGTGACACGCGTTCTTGATTTTATCCGGTCCAATCCGGATATGGCGCGATTTGCACAGCACGTTGTGCACGTGCTGCCCCGTGGCAAGATGTCAGCCCCAAGCATGGACGCTGATGTTTTAGTCTCGCATCTGTCAATCAACTGGCGCGGATTGGCGGGCCTGATGTCGCTCCGGGCGGCCAATGCGGCAGTGCCTATGATCCACGTCGAGCACAGCTACACCGCGGGTTTCACCGGCAGCAACGTTCTGCGCCGCGCACGGTTCCGCACGCTGTTGCGCACCGCATATGCGCTGTTTGACCGTGTCGTCGCCGTCAGCGAGGATCAGGGAAAATGGCTGGTCGCGCGGGGCGTGGTTCAGCACAATGCGCTGTCGGTCATTCCCTCTGCCGTCGATGTGGCGCCGTTTCTGGCCCTGTCACCACGGTTCGACAGGCCAAAAGTGATTGGCGCCATTGGCCGCTTCGACACCCAAAAGGGCTTTGACACCCTGATCAAGGCGTTCCGACAAAGCGCGCATCCGGATCAGGAACTGCACCTGATCGGGGACGGACCGGAACGGGAAAATCTTGAAACACTCGCCGCTGGCCATCCCCGTATCACGTTTACCGGGTTTGCCACGGATCCGGTTGCCGCTATGGAAAAGGTCGATGCTATTGCCATGCCGTCCCGCTGGGAGGCCTACGGCCTTGTCGCCCTTGAGGCACGCGCTGCGGGGCGTCCGCTGGTCGTATCCGCCATCGACGGGTTGAACGACCATATCGCCAGGGGCGCAATCGCCGTATCCAGCCATTCCGTTGATGAATGGGCCTGCGCCCTGAACCGCCTCAACGAAACCCCGGACAGTTTTGCGATGGCCTGCGCCCGGAAGGACGCGGCATCGGCGGGCAAGGCATTTTCCCAAGCCTGGAACGCCCTGCTGGCGTCGGTTCTGAACAAGGAACCGGCGGCTATCGCTGCCTGACCCCGTTGTCAGGGCGGATGGCTCCCGCGCCCCAAAGTTTGGGGCGGGGCATGACTTTATTCCGTTGTGGGCGTCAGGACCCTTTGGCCGCTGGAACCCCAAGCCTGTCATCCGACATCTCGCGCGCATGACGGCCAAGGATCATCAGGGCGGGCCAAAGCATATAAGCCTCGATTTCCATGTTCTCGCCAAAGGACAACAGGATCAGAGTCATCACGATCGCCATAGGCAACCGGCCCCTTGGGCCGCGGGTGGCATCATACATCACCAGCCATGTCTGCCAGACCATCGGCACCAGAAGGGCGGCAAACCCCGCCACACCTTTGACGAACAGCAGGGCATACCACGTGTGATGGCTGCCGATGGGCATGAATTCAACAATATGCGGGCCGGGCTGCACCGTGCCGTGACCGAACCATACGGCCTCGCCTTTCCAGCGTTCATAGGCGATGCGCTGCAAGGTTTCGCGCACCCTTGTGCTATCGGCGCGCGCCCCCTTGAAGGCCTTCACCCCGTCCGCCATGCTTTGCATGACCATAGGGCCGATCACCGCCATCGAGGCCGTCAGAGCCGCCCCCGCCTGCCACGCCCACCCGCGCAATAGCAGCGGCATCAGGCGCGGCACGGTCGTACAGGCGACCAGCCCGACAAGCCCCATCCGCGATTTCGACGCAAGGATCATGAAGACGCCAGCCGCGATTCCGATCGCCTTCCAATTACGGTTCTTTTCCTCCAGCGCAAAGACCACCATCACAACACCCAGAAGCGCCGCAAACGGCGACCAAGGGGCGTAGAACTGCCAGCGTGGCGTCCATGTCGCGGGATCATAGGTGAACAGGTAAACCGAGAAATACTCTGGCCCCGGACCGCCGATAGCCTTCAGCGGTGAGGTGAATATCTTTTCCGGCAGACCGATATAGGGGGCAACCAGCAGCAATGGTGCCAGCACCAGCGTCCAAAGCGCCACCACACATTGCCCCCGCACCAGAATGTCGCGCCGGATCGGCAAAACCGCCCCCGCAAGCGGGAAAAGGGCCAACAAGGCCCACCCTTTCGCCCAACCAATGCTGGACTTTATCGTTTGCTTGGTGCCGAGGCTCCAGTCCAGATGCCCCAACCACAGCACCACAAGCATCGCGGCCATCCCGATCAGCCAGGCCCAGACCACCGGCGGAATGGTGCCTGTCGCGCGCAGATCGGACCGGATCGCGGGGCCAAGGTATAGTGAAAGCACGGCAATCGCCCCAAGGGTCCAGGCCAGAACCGGCCCTACGACGTAAAGAGCGCCGACGAAATAGAACGGCCAGGTCCAGACCAGCGTCTTGTAGACCAGCGTTTCGACCGGATTGGCGGGGCGCAGATCAGGCGTCATGCAGCCGCTCTGCGGGGGTTTTCAACAACCGTCCAATAAGAGTGCTGCGCAACCAGCCCAGAGCCAGCCCCATCAACAACATGACAGTCGCCGCGCTGCCTGCCGCAACAACCAGCATCCGCTTGGGCGAAGACGGGCTATCGGGCAATGATGGGTCTTCCAGCACCTGAACCAGGGGGTAGGAAGCATAAATGTCGGATTTCGTACTTTGACTGCGCGCAATGGCCGAGGCGAACACCGCTTCGGCCACCGTAAAATCGCGTTTCAGGTCTTCCAGCCGTGCGGCGGTCGACGCCAAGGCACGGACCCTTGAAGTTTCGTCTTTCAATCGCCGGGTCATGCCCGAATATTCGGCCGCCAGACCGCTGCGTTCCGCGTCCAGTTGAACCAGTTGCGCCAAAAGGGCGGCCTGTGCCCCCATCGGCGCCAGATCCAGCCGGGCGATATCTTGCGCCGTCAATCCGGTGATTTGAACGGCACGCACCTGCGACCGGTCGCGCGCGGCGCTATGACCGCTCCGGGCTTCGGTCACCTTTGGATGCGCGTTGCCGTATTGCCCCTCGACCTCGGCAAGGCGCGCCGCTTTGGTTGCCATATCCGCTATGATCGCGGAAAATTCCGAATCCGCATTCAGTTTCAGGGCTGCAACGGCCAGTTGTGGCGTCAGGCCCAAAGTTGCCTCCAGCGCGGCAGCGGCCTGCGTCTTCTGGCTCAGAGATCCGGCAAGATCGCGAACACGGGTGTCCAGCGCATCGGCCTCGATCACCATGGCATCATATTGATCGCCGGAAACCAGACCTGTTTCCGTTTGAAGGTTCGCGATTGCCGCGCGCGTCGCCCCGACAGAGGCGCGGTAATCGTCGATCGCGCCCTTGCCACCGGTCTGGCGAACATCCAGTTCATCCGCCCGCAATGCGTCCAGTTCTGTGAAGAATGCGGCGACAAGGGCCTTGCCCCGCGCCTGCGCATCCTCGGGGGAATTACCGACCATTTGCACCCGGATCAGGCCGGTCTGGTCCACAAGCTCGATCCGGGGGGTGCCAAAATCACGTTTTCTCATTTGCATGCCAGTCGCCGCGGCATCAACAATCCTGTCGGCACCAATCAGGCGCTGGTAGGTTACGGTTGGACTGACAGAATTGCTGGCAAACGCCGAATTGGCAAAAGACGAGGATTGTCCAATATCGCTTAGGTTGACCGAGGCAGAGGCGCCGGACCCCGGCAGGATCAGGGAAATATTGGTCGTATAGCGCAAGGGCGCCGTCGCAAGATAGCCCGAGATCGGAGCCCATATTCCCGCAAGGCCCAGCAGGAAGAAGGCCGCGTAACGCGGCAAGCGGCCTGCGTCCGTGATCCGCCCCCCCTTGACGATCCGCCCGATCGACAGGTCACGCACAGGGAGGCGCAGCACGCGAATGCGCGACATCAGGCGCGCTTTGGCCTGTTGATCATGGTCGATTGTTGTGTCTGTCGCAGTCATATCGCGGCTCCTTTTGTAAGGGGCACCTCTAAAAATTGCGCCTGATCTGACGGCGGTGTAGACATTGGGCCAGTGTGAGATGGAGGCTGGTTGTCAT